>JANQFM010000411.1 GCA_028277865.1 Acidobacteriota bacterium | reverse complement strand
CTGCTTGTAGAACATCGTGATCGCCTGGGTTGCATTCAGGCCAAGACGATGAAAAACGGTCTCGGCGTGATCTTTCAACTCGGGCTCTATCCTTGCCCGAACCATTGCGCTCTTGCTCATGATGGCACCTCCACTGCTGTTCAAGTTGTATCACAAATGGGATACGCCGACAAGAGGGCGAGAGCCAGTACTAGAGAGGCAGCGCCTCAGACCAGAGGCGGGAAGCCACAGAGACACCGCGACACAGAGATCAGAGGGCTTTTCTGATTCTTCTCTGTGCACTCTGTGCCTCGGTGGCAAACGCCTCAGAAAACGGCAACCTTAGCGGCCAAGTCCGCTTCGCTCGAAGCGCGGCTTCCCCGCTCAGATCACCTCGAAGGCTCCCATCTTGACCCAGCCCACCTTGCCGTCTTGCAGCACGATCTCTGCCCACTCGCCGGCCTGCTGGTCGATGCGGACCTTGGCGCCTTCGTGGATGGTGAAGACCTCCAGACCCTCATCATCGCTGGGGGCGCTTTGGACCACGACTTCCTCGACAAGAATGACGCCCTCGAGACGGTTGGCCGACTGCCAGTGGACGCTTGCCAAGGTCAGTCCGAAAACCATCAGCAGGAGTGCGGAGACAAGCACTGCACGGCGACTCCATACGGTCAAGAAGAGGCTGCGGCTCAAGACCAAGGCAATCAGGAATGCCATCGACAGGACATACAAGGCTGCCACCAGGACGGTCAGCGCCGGACGCGGAACCAAGTGCAGCCAGGCGTCCAGCAGGCGCAGGGGCCAAAAGACGGGCAGAGGGGTGATGTCGTCGGCAGTTTGGGAGTACATTAGCTCGAGGTTGGCAGTGATGTCCTCGTCGCCGGGCATCCATCGCAGGGCACGCTCGTAGTTGAGGATGGTGCGGCCCAGGTCGCCCAGCTTGTAGTGGCAGTTGCCCAGGTTGTAGTAAAGCTCTCCGCTGGCCTGGCCCGAGTCCAGGATCTGCTGGTAGGTCTGCAAGGCCGCTTCGTATTCCCCTCGCTGGTAGCGGCGGTTGCCTTCTTCGAAGAGGGAGGTGGCGGTGTCGGCGGCGTCGGCGGTCAGGAGGAGAGAGAAGAGCAGAAGGGATTTCACGCAGAGGCGCAGAGACGCGGAGGAGGGAGACGACGGGGGGAGGGGAGAGTTTGCAGTTCGCAGTTCGCAGTTGGCTGCCCGGGCGAGGAGTCCTTTCAGACCTTGGACTTTGGACTTTGGACCTTGGACTCTGCTTCCGCTTCTCATCGCACCTCCTTGTCCAGTTGGGTCATGGATTGGGCGGCGCGGTCCAGGAAGTCGGACATTTCCTGCTGAGTCGCCTCGGAGGGCGCAAAGCGCTGGCGGTCGCAGGTTTGCAGGCAATCCAGGTAATCGTCGATGAGCTCTTGCGAGGCGCCTTTTTCCTGCAGCAGCGAACGGGCCTGGTCGCTGATCAGGCCAGCTTCGGCGATGTTGAGCTTGTCGCCCAGGAATCCCAGCAAGGCGTGTCCTGTCTCGGCGTAGAACTCTTTTTGCTGGCCGGGATCGAGCAGCGATCGGGCCTGGGCCAGGCGTTTTTTGGCCAGACGGCTGGCGCGGCGCTTACGGGCGTAGGCTTCATCGCCCAGCAGGCGGTCCAGATGACGCCGGTAGCCCAGCGCGCCTGCCAGCGCCGCCAGGGGCAGCAAAGTGACCAGCCAGAAAGCCGGAGCCTGGTAAAAGGCCATGCCGTGGGGCTGGAAAGACGGCAGATCGGTCTTGATGAATCGGATATCCTGAGCCAGTTGGCGGATCTCGCCCCGCGAACGCCCAGCAGCAGCAGGGATGGCCTCGCCTTCGGCCAGCAGGCGGAGTTCGTCTGTGCGGGCAGTGCGGTAAGAACGGCTGGCGGGATCGAAGTAGCTCATCGAAATCGGCGGGATGACGTGAGTTCCCGGAGCGCGGGGGATCAGCACGTATTCGAAGCTTCGCCAACCCGTGATGCGCTCCCCCTGCCACTCGGTCTTCCCGCTCAGCTTGGGCGGATAGACCTCGAAAGCGTCAGGAAAACCGATCTCAGGTTCGCCAAGCGCGCTCAGGTTTCCCTCACCCGAGACGCGGACCTTCAGCGTCACGGCATCGTTGGTCCGAACCTGAGTCTTGTCCAGCGAGGAAGTAACGCGCAAATCACCGGAAATCCCCGTGAAGTCGGAGGGGCGGCCCTCATCCGGAAAGGGCAGGACGTCGATCTCCAGGGGCTTGGAAACGACCGTCATTGGGAAGCGGCCTCCGCCAAAGAGCGAACGGTTCCTGAAGAATCTGTCGATGTCGAAGGGGTCTCGGCGGCTCGGCCTGAGAACCCGGACCTCGCATTCCAGCACCATGGGATCGACTGTCTTCTTGCCGGGGCTGGTGGGAAACAGGGCCGTCTTCTTAAGGGTTGCGACGGTGTAAAGGCGTCCTTCGCGGGCCTCCCGGTGAGGGACCGGGCTGCTGGGCAACTCGAAGTCCTCAGCCCAAAAGCCGGCCGTGCCCGGAGCGGTCAGGACGCTGAAGGAGGTGACGTTGACCTGGGTGTAGAGCTTGTACTCGACGATGACCGGCTCGCCTTGATAAACCTGCCGCTTGTTGGCGTTGACTTGCAAGAATAGCTCATCTTCGCTCACACCTGCACTGGCCGGATCCCTGCGGTCCATCCTCAATCCCGGCGACGGCCCGCTCGACCTGCCTCGAGAAGAGCCTGCAGGCGCTTTTGCGACAGTGATCTGAACCGGCTCGGTCTTGTATTCCTGACTGCCCTGCCGCAGCGTGACAGGGCCGATCTCGAACTTTCCTTCCTGAGTGGCCAAAAAACTGTATTGGTAGGTGAGGGAACTGGTGGCACGCCCGTTGATGAATTCGAACCGTGTCGACGATCCGCTGCTGACATAGCGGGCGAAGCTGCCGATATCGGGCAACTCGGGCTGGGAGGCCTGCTGCAAGTTGCCCGTGACCTCGACATTGAGCACGAATTGCTGGTTGAGTCCAACGATCTCAGGCCTCACATTGGCGCTGATGGTCAAGTCTTGGGCTGTGAGGGGAGGAAGGAGGGCGCCGAAAAGAAAGAGGTTCACGCAGAGGCGCAGAGACGCAGAGGAGGGGGAAGAGAGAGAGGAGGAGGGCAAATGCGGATTCCCTCTTCCCGACTCCTGACTCCTGACTCCCGACTCCTGTCGCCCGTTCATCCCTACCAGTCCTTTTTCACCTTCTTCTTGCGGGCCGGCTTGGCCTGCAGGCGCTTGATTTCCTCGGGGTTCTCGCGGATGGCCTGCAAAAGCCGTTCGGCCTGCTCGCGGCTCATCTCCAGCGGACGGGGCTGCTGATCCTGCTGTTGTTGATCCTGTTGCTGTTGTTGCTGCCGCTGTTGCTTCTGTTCTTGCTCTTGCTGCCCTTGTTGTTCCTGCTTCTGTTCCTGGTTCTGCTCCTGCTGCTGGTCTTGCTGCTCTTGCTGATCCTGGTTCTGCTGCCCTTGCCGGTCTTGTTGCTGCTCCTGCTGGCCCGACTGGTCTTGCTGATCCTCTTGCTGATCTTGCTCTTCGTCTTGGTTCTGGTTTTGGTTGGGCTGCTCTTGTTGCTGCTGCTGCTTGGCCAGGGCCAGCTCCAGATTGTACCTGGCATCCTGGTCCTGGGGATTGATGCGCAGCGCCTGCTTGTAGGCTTCGACGCTTTCCTGAAGCTGATTCTGGCGAAAGAGAGCGTTGCCCAGGTTGTACCAGGCACCGGACTGCAGGGCGGGGTCTTCCGAGCGCAGTGCATTTTGAAACGCCTCCATCGCCTTGGAGTAGTCTTCCGTCTTGTAAAGCGCGTTTCCCTCGTTGAAGCGGATCAAAGGCGACTCAGGCGCCTCGGCCAATGCCTCCAGGTACTTCCTGCGGGCTTCATCGAACTTTTCTTCGTGATAAAACCGGTTCCCTTCCTGAACTTTGGCCCTCCCCTTCTGAGCCCACACATTCTCCCAAGCGGCCAGCATCACAAGGCATATGAGAATCCCAACTCCTCCTCTGCCACCCTCTTTGCGCCTCTGCGCCTCTGCGTGAATCCCTCTGCTCATTCGAATCTCCCTTTCCAGACGCCTTTCAGCTTGCGTCGTTCCGGAATGAAGAACTCGGCTGCCAGCAGCAACAGAGCCACTGCCAGAAAGCCCTGGTACTGCTCCTCGTACTGGGCGATGTCCTGGGCGGCCAGCTCTTTCTTGTCCATCGCCGCCACCTCCTCCACGATGTGGTCCAACTCGTCCTCTCCCGGAGTGGCCCGGAAGTAGCGGCCTTTGGCGGCTGAAGCGATCTGCTGCAGCGTTTGCTCGTCCAGGCGGGTCAGCACCACCTCTCCGCCGGAGTCCAGCTTGAACCCGGTGCGCTGCCCCCTTTGGTCGATCACCGGGATAGGGACCCCCTGGGGCGATCCGATGCCCACCGTGAAGATCACCACGCCCTGGTCGCTGGCTTCTTCGGCCGCCTCCAAGGGTTCGCCGGGGTGGTCTTCACCATCGGTGATGAGGATCAGGACTTTGTGCTTCGCCTCGCCTGCGACAAAAGCCGACAAGGACTTGTCGATGGCCTCGCCGATGGCGGTTCCGGGCACGGGGACCAAATCGGGCTCCATGGAGTTGAGGAACATCTTTGCGGCACCGTAATCCAGGGTCAGGGGGCATTGGATGAAGGCTTCCCCGGCGAAGGCCACCAGCCCGATGCGATCCCCTTCCAGGCGGTCGATGAGGCTGCCGATGGCGTGCTTGGCCTTCTCCAACCGGTTGGGAGCGATGTCTTCGGCCAGCATCGAGAGCGACAGGTCCAAGGCCACCACAATGTCCTGCCCCTCGCGCCGCACCGTCTCCAGACGCGTTCCAAACTGGGGCCGGGCCAGGGCAGTGACCAGGAAGGCGACGGCAGACAGGGTGAGAACCACCTTCCATCCCTGACCGCGCCGGCTGACTGTGCAGGCCAGTTTTCGCACCAGCCCCGAATGACCGAAGCGATGCAAAGCCTTCTTCCTCTGCCTGAAGGCATACCAGAAGAATAGCCCCAGCAGCGGGACCAGCAAGTAGAGAATCAGAATCTGCTCAAGCCCGAATCGAAACATGGCACGCCTCAACGGAAACAGGAGACCGGAAACCGGCAGAGTGATCAAGAATCCGAATCTTCCTATTACAAGCTTCGATATCTCATAGTGGAACAGGGAACAAGGAACAAGGAACAAGGAAGAAAGGGAGATGTGTCGCGACCGAGGCCCGCGTAGGCATACTGCCTGTACGTCGAGCAGGTCTAGGCAGCACAACGCAGCCTGGGCGGATGATTGCGGCCCCTCGCGACGGCAGCCTGTGTAAAACCCGGGCTAGGCCTTCCGGCCCTCTTCCTTGTTCCATGTTCCGTGTTCCGTGTTCCATCCAATCGTCAGCACACTCAAAACCGCCACTACCCAATCTTCCCCTCCCCTTCTGCCGGTCTCCGGTTTGCGGCCTCCCAACTCCCTTGCCATCCCACCCGCACCCAGAGCTGAAACAGCCTCCATCTCCTGCTCGTTCGCCTTAAGGTATCTTCCGCAACACGGTTCCTGCCAGAGCCACCTCGCTGAGGATGAGCAGCAGGCCGGCGGCCAGGGGGTAGTGGAAAAGCTCGCCGTAGCGGGTGAATTGCTCCACCTGGATTTCGGTCTTTTCCATTTCGTCGATCTGCTTGAAGATTCCCTCCAAGCTTTGCCGGTTGGTGGCGCGGAAGTACTGTCCGCCTGTCTGATCGGCGACTTCTTGGAGTGTTTCTTCATCGATATCCACCCGCACGCGTGCGATCCTTCTTCCGAAGATGGGGTCGTCGACCGGGTAGGGGGCTTCGCCGCGGGTTCCGGCGCCGATGGCATAGATGCGGATGTCGAAAGCCTGGGCCATCTGGGCTGCGGTGGCGGGATCGATCTCGCCTTGATTGTTGCGTCCGTCGGTGAGCAGGATGATCACCTTGGACTCTGCCTGGCTGTCCTGCAGACGTTTGACGGCCGTAGCCAGCCCCATTCCGATGGCCGTGCCGTCCTCGATCAGGCCGACCCGCATCTCCTGCAGCAGGTTGAGCAGGATGTCGTAGTCCAGGGTCAGGGGGCACTGTGTAAATGCCTCTCCCGAAAAGACCACCAGGCCGATGCGGTCGTTGCGGCGTCCGGCCACGAATTCGGCCGCCACCTGCTTGGCCGCCTCCACCCGGTCGGGCTTCAAGTCCTGGGCCAGCATGGAGCTGGAAATGTCCATGGCCAGCACGATGTCGATCCCCTCGGTCTGGACCTCCTCTCCGCTGACTCCCGTCTGGGGACGGGCAAAAGCCACAATCAATAGGGCCAGCCCAAGCGTTCTCAGCACGAAAAGCCAGTGCCGTCGCCGAAAGGCCGAAGGTGCGGCCTGACGGATCCGCCCCAGGTGCGAGTAGCGCAGCGTGGCCCCCTTTTTCTTCTGTCGGCTCCAATACCACAGCGCCAGCAGCGGCAGGGCGGCCAGCAGTGCAAGGTAGCCGGGATCGGCGAAGCGGTAGAACATGGTTCGCAGTTCGCAGTTCGTAGTTCGCAGTTTTCAGAGCCACAGAGACACGGAGGACACAGAGACAAGACTGGCATCAGCCTTCTCGTCTGCCTCTTCCCCTTCTCTGCGGCTCTGCGCCTCTGCCTGAGTCTCTTCCTTCTTGGTTGCGTCCACTAGCTGACGCGCCAAGGGCACGATCTCGCGGTTTCTTTTTCGCCCCGGCCTCAGCTTGGCGAATTTGACCAGG
>JANQFM010000408.1 GCA_028277865.1 Acidobacteriota bacterium | reverse complement strand
CAGAGAGCAGAGAGGAGATCAGGCCCGGATCCTGACTCCCTTTTCCCTGCGCTCTCTGCGTCTTCTCTCGGCGTCCTATGCGGTTCATCCCCTCCCCGATTGTTGTGGTAGCCTCAGCAACATGTTGGCCGACCTCCAGCCCGGCGATGCCCTTCTGGTGGTGGACGTACAGAACGATTTTTGCCCCGGAGGGGCCTTGGCAGTGCGGGCAGGGGACGAGGTGGTTGCAGTGCTCAATCGTTGGATCGACCAGGCCCAACAGGCAGGAATCCCCGTCTTCGCCTCGCGCGATTGGCATCCATCGGGGCACGTCAGCTTCAAGGAGCAAGGTGGCCCCTGGCCGGCTCACTGCCTCCAAGGCACTTCCGGCGCCGAGTTTCACCCTGCACTTCAACTGCCCGCAGATTCCATCATCATCAGCAAGGCGACCGATATGGACAAGGACGCCTATTCCGCATTCGAAGGGACCGATCTGGCGCAGCAGCTCAGCAGGGCTGGAATTCGCCGCATCTGGATCGGAGGGCTGGCGCTGGACTACTGCCTCAAGCACAGCGCTTTGGACGCCCTCAAAGCTGGGTTTGAGGTTCACCTCATACTGGCCGCCACGCGGGCTGTCAACCTGGCGCCGGATGACGGGAGAAAGGCTCTGCAGGAGATCCTCTCAGCGGGAGCAGTCCTCGAAGAAGAGGCAGCATGACAGGCAACAATCCGACCTCGCCCCGTTCTGCAGCCTGGGTTGATGACGACAACGCCGCGTTGTTCACCGACCTCTACGAACTGACCATGCTGCAGTCCTATTTCGAAGAGGGGCTGGACGGGACGGCTGTCTTCGACCTCTTCGCGCGGCGCCTGCCCGCCCAGCGCAATTTCCTCATCGCCGCCGGCCTGGATGACTTGCTAAGCTATCTGGAGACCTTCCGTTTCACTGCAGAGGCGCTGGGGTACTTGAAATCCCTGAACTTGTTTTCGGGCAGCTTCCTGGACCATCTGGCCGAACTTCGATTTGACGGCGATGTATACGCCCTGCGGGAAGGTACGCCTGCTTTCGCCAATGAACCGATTATCGAAGTGGTGGCGCCGATTTCACAAGGGCAGCTGGTCGAGACCTTCGCCCTCAACCAGATCCACTTTCAGACCCTGGCCGCTTCCAAGGGCTGCCGGGTGGTTGCCGCGGCCCAGGGACGCAGGGTGGTGGACTTCGGCGCCCGACGCATGCACGGCAGCGACGCTGCCATGAAAGCCGCCCGAGCTTTCTATATTGCCGGGGTGCATGCCACCTCCAACCTGCTGGCCGGGAAAACCTACGGCATCCCGGTTTCGGGAACCATGGCCCACAGCTATGTCGAGGCTCACATTGAGGAGATGGAAGCCTTTGAAGCCTTTAACCGGATCTTCCCGGGGACCGTGCTGCTGGTGGATACTTACGACACTGTGCGGGGAGTCCGCAAGGTGGTGGAACTGGCCCATCGCCTGGGGAACGAATTCCGCGTCAAGGCCATCCGCCTCGATTCGGGGGATCTGGCCGAACTGGCCAGGCAGTCGCGGCGCATCCTGGACCAAGGGGGGCTTCAGCGAGTCGGGATCTTTGCCAGCAGCAGCCTGGACGAGCAGGCCATCGCCGAACTCCTGCAGCGCAAGGCGCCCATTGACGGATTCGGCGTCGGCACCCGCATGGGCGTCAGCCAGGACGCGCCCTACTTCGACAGCGCCTACAAGCTGGTCGAGTACTCCGGACGCGGGCGGATGAAGCTCTCCAAGAAAAAGTCCACCTTGCCCGGCCGCAAGCAGGTGTTCCGCCGCATCGAGGACGGCCAGGCCATCGGCGACGTGATCGCCCGCCAAGACGAATCGCTCCCAGGACGTCCTCTGCTGGAGTTGGTCATGCGAAAAGGCAAACGCCTGCAGGCCGGGGAGGGCTCGGTGCAGCAAGCCAGGGAGCACTGCCGCAGCGAATTGCAGCTGTTGTCCCCTCAGCTGCGCAGCCTGCAAACGGCCAAACATCCCTACCCGGTTGAAATCAGTGCCGCCTTGGCGGCTGACAGCGAGGAATTGCGGCGGAAGCTCAGCCAACGTCATGTCCAGTCAGAGTGAGAGTTTCGGATTTCACGCAGAGGCGCAGAGGCGCAGAGGCGCAGAGAGAGGTAGAAGAGGGAGTTACGATCCGGGCTTGCTCGGCTCGTGGCCTCCACCTGCTTCAAGCATGCTCATACCTCACACTTCGGACTATCTGGCCCGAGCGTCTTTGCGCACGGCTTGACGCAAGGCTTGCCAGCCTGCCGACACTCCCAGGGGAAAGACGGCCACGCACAGCGCCACGCCCCCAATAGCCAAGCTCGAAGGGATCCAGTTCTTGGCGCCCAGCAAAAAAGCGCAGCTGCCGGCAGCAGCCAGGACGATGCAAGCTGCCATCACCCAAAGCAGCTGCCGGAAACTGTGAGGGTTCGCTACGAAGCGGTCGGGGACCGCTCCGGAGTAGATGATTGGCCGCACCCGGTGCCAGTCCCAGAAGAGCAAATAGAGATTGGCGGCCAGCATGAAGGATGTGATCACCCAGGTGCCCTGGAAACCCATGGCAATGGTGATGATGGTGATGTTGCCGATCAGGGGCAGGTAGAGCATGGCGCCCAGCAAAGCCGTGCGGGGAATGAGCAGCAGCACTCCGGCCAGCACCTGAGACCCTCCGACGAAAGCGTAGTAAGGGCCGCTTTGAAAAAAGGCCTCAAAGAACGAGCCGATGGGGGTGTCGGGGCTGATGATGGTGAAAGGCTCCCCCATCAGCTTGGTCATTCCCGGAGGGATGAAGCCGATGGCCAGCAGAATCCGGGTCAGGGTGGTGAAGGTTGCCAGCACAGGCTGCGAACGGAGCCAGTGATGGAGGTGGTCAAGCCGTGATTCGATCATGATGAGGCCTCCCCACCCAACTGACGGCAATCTGAGAGGTTTCTTAGCAGGAAGAGGGCTACACGTGCGTGCGCACTTGCACTTGATGCAGGCAGCGCCTACACTAGATGCATGCAATACACTGTCCGCAACATCCCGGATGCGCTCGACGCAGAGCTGCGGGAGCGTGCCCGTGAGCAGAAAAAGAGCCTCAACGAGGTCACGTTGGAAACGCTGGCCCGCGGCCTCGGCTTGGCCAAGGAAACGGTTCGCCATCGAGACCTGAACGACGTAGCCGGCACTTGGAAGGAAGACCCGGCATTCGATCGGGCAATCGCTGATCAAGACACCATCGATCCGGAGCTGTGGAAGTGAAGTTGGCTCTGGACACCAATCGGTACACGGACCTTTGCCGCGGGCTGGCAGAGGTTCGAGGGATCATTGAGGAGGCCGAAGCCGTCTACTTGCCATTCATCGTCCTGGGCGAACTGCGGGCTGGCTTTGCGCTAGGAAAATACGGCGTTGAAAATGAAGGAATCCTTCTCAAATTCTTGATGAAGCCGCAGGTGAGCGTGCTGTTTGGCGACCACCAGACAACTCATTTTTATGCCTCACTTTATCGCCAACTGCGCCAGCAAGGTACGCCGATTCCCACCAATGACATGTGGATCGCGGCATTGGTATTGCAGAATAACCTGGCATTGTTCGCCCGTGACCGGCACTTTGATCACCTGCCTCAAATCCCGCAGCTCAAGCTTTACTGAATCCCTCATCCAGCAGGCCTGGCCACAAAGGGCACGGAGCCTTCTCTTGACTCGTCTCTGTGCACTCTGTGCCTCTGTGGCAGAACCGGCGGGTTTCTTCTCTCAAGGCCGGGCAATGTACTTCTCGTACAGCTTGGTGTGCTTGGAATCCAGGGGGATGTCTTTGCCCTGGATGAAGAGGTGGTGGATCTTGGTCTGGTACTCGAAGATGTCGCCGTCGGTGACCACCAGGTTGGCGATCTTGCCCTTTTCGATGCTGCCCACACGGTCGTCGATGCCGAAGAACTCGGCGGGTGTCAGGGTGACGGCACGCAGGGCTTCATCCGCCGACAGGCCATGGGCCACCGCATTGCCGATCTCGAAAGGCAGGGTACGGACGTTGGACGATCCGCCTGTGGCCAACGCAAAGCGCACCCCTTTTTCCTGCAGGATGCGGGGAGTCTCGTAGATGATGTCGGTGGGGTCGTCGTTGCGATTGGGAAGGGCCTGGCGGGGCCCCAGAATGACGCGGACGTCGTTTTCCTTCAGGTAGTCGGCGATCATCCAGGCGTCCGAGGCGCCCAGGATGAGATAGTTCAGCCCTTCCTCCTTGGCAAACTCGACGGCGTTTTTGATGTCGGCGTGGCTGTTGGCCGGGATGGCCACCGGCTGATCGCCCTGGACCGCCGCAATCAAGGCCTCCAGGCGGCGGTTGGGGACGACTTCTTCAGAGCGATTTTCGGCGTAGTGGCGCACCCGGACGAAGAGCTCCTTCAATTCGGCCACTTTCTCATCGAATTCCTTCTTGGCCGTGTTGTAGGTGCGGTCTCTGCTGCCGAACCGGCTTCCGAAGCGGGCGGCGCGCGTGGACAGGACGCTGGGCAGGTTGAGGTAGAGCGCCGCCCGGCGGTCGATCTCCATCTCTTCCTGGGTCCATCCGTCCAGGTGAACGGCGGCGCCTTGGCCGGCGATGGTGCCTCCCGAGGGGCGGGTGATGACGTGGGTGATGCCGTCCACCCGGGCCACCGGGATGTGTTCACTCTCCACGTGTATGGCCGTCCAGGCCAGCAGCTGAGGGGAGTAATCGCCCATCTCCGAGCCGTCATTGCTGACCGCCACAGCGCCCACTTCGGTGAGGCCGACGTTGGTGTCGGAGTTGAAAAGGCCGGGATAGACGTGCTTGCCGCGCCCGTCGATGCGCCGGGCGCCTGCAGGGACGCGTACCCGCCTGCCCACCTCGGCGATCTTGCCGTCC
>JANQFM010000480.1 GCA_028277865.1 Acidobacteriota bacterium | reverse complement strand
CCCTTTGACACCCTCCAAGACCCTCCCTATAATCCGTCCATGGAGATACCCGTTGCGCTGACTTTCGATGATGTGCTGCTGATGCCGGGGCAAAGCGAGGTGCTTCCGACTGAAGCAAATGTCCGCACAACCTTCTCCCGCAATATTTCCATCAACATCCCCATCTCCTCCGCTGCCATGGATACGGTGACCGAAGGTCGCCTGGCCATTGCGCTGGCTCGGCTGGGCGGAATCGGCATCATTCATCGCAACCTCTCCATCGAAGGCCAAGTGGCCGAAGTCGACAAAGTCAAGCGATACGAGTCCGGAATGGTTGTCGACCCGTTCACCATGCGCCCCCAGGATCCCATCGGGGCGGTGCTGGAAAAGATGGAGCAGTTGTCGATTTCAGGGGTTCCCATCACCGATGAAGAGGGCAGGCTGGAAGGGATCATCACCCATCGGGACCTGCGTTTCGCCACCGACCTGAGCAGGCAGGCTTCGGATTTGATGACGCCGCGTCCGCGCCTGGTGACCGTCCAAGAGGGGATCTCGCTGGAGGAAGCCAAGAAGATCCTGCACGAGCATCGCATCGAAAAACTGCTGGTGGAGGATGAAGAGGGCTACTTGCGCGGACTGATCACGGTCAAGGACATCCAAAAGAAAATCGCCTACCCCAACGCAGCCCAGGACAATCTGGGCCGATTGCGGGCCGGTGCCGCCGTGGGCGCCACGGGTGACTACTTGGAGCGCGCCCAGGCTCTGGAAGCGGCCGGCGCCGATGTGGTGGCCGTCGACACAGCCCACGGCTTCACCGATCGAGTGCTGCAATCGGTTGCCAACCTCAAAAAGAATCTCAGCAAGGCCGACGTCGTGGCCGGCAATATCGCTGAAGGAGAGGCGGCCCAGGCTCTTCACGATGCCGGCGCCGATGCGGTCAAGGTGGGCATGGGGCCGGGGAGCATTTGCACCACCCGGGTGGTGACCGGTGCCGGAGTCCCTCAGATGACGGCCATCTTCAACGTCGTCGAGACAGCCCGCAGGCTGGGCCTGCCCGTGATCGCCGACGGCGGGATCAAGTTCTCGGGAGACATCTGCAAGGCTCTGGCAGCCGGTGCCCAGTGCGTCATGATCGGCAACCTGCTGGCCGGGACCGACGAGTCTCCTGGCGAATTGATCTTCTACCAGAACCGCAGCTACAAGTCCTACCGGGGAATGGGCTCTTTGGGCGCCATGTCGGCGGGCAGCAGCGACCGCTACGGGCAGGAGTCCAACCAGGGCAAGATGGTCCCCGAAGGCATCGAAGGACGGGTGCCTTACAAGGGAAGCCTGGAATCACTGGTCCCCACCTTGACCGGCGGACTGCGCTCCGGAATGGGCTACGTGGGCGCCCGCACCATAGCTGAACTGCAGGAAAAGTCCCGATTCATCCGCATCACCAACCTGGGGCTGCGCGAGTCGCACGTCCACGACGTCGTGGTGACTCAGGAAGCGCCCAACTACCGTCTGGAAGAGCAGTAGGGTTTCACGCAGAGGCGCTAAGACGCGGAGGGAGGAGGCAGAGGAAGTGATCTTTGCTGGAATTGCGCTTGCCCTGCTGGGTTCAGTTGGCAGTTGGCAGCTGGCAGGTACTGGCCCAGTTCACAGTTCGCAGTTCGCAGTTGGCAGTTCACAAAGGGAGAAGCCCTCTGCCTCCCCGGCCTCCAGCCTTCCCCAGACCCGTCCCGAGCGCACCGATTACCTGGAGACCTCCCGCTACGCTGACGTGGTCGATTTTCTGCAGGCGCTTGCGCCATTGTCATCGCGTCTGCACCTCACTCACTTCGGCTACACCTTCGAGGGGCGGCGGCTTCCTCTGGCCGTCTTTGGAAACCTGCAGGATGCCTCGGCCCAATCGGTGAAAGCTTCGGGCAAAACCCGGGTATTGGTGATAGGCAACATTCACGCCGGCGAGGTGTGCGGCAAAGAGGCTTCGCTCATGCTGCTGCGCGACCTCGTGCAGGGGAAGCATGAGGACTGGGCTTCATCGCTCACCGTCCTGGCGGCGCCCATCTACAACGCCGACGGCAACGAACGGGTGCGACTGGACAACCGGCGGGGCCAAAACGGGCCTTTGGCGGGCATGGGGCAGCGTGCCAACGCCCAGGGGCTGGACCTGAACCGGGACCACATCAAGCTGGAATCCCCCGAAGCCCGATCGCTGGTCCGATTGCTCAACCACTACGACCCTCATCTGGTCATCGACCTGCACACCACAAACGGCACCCGTCATGCCTATCACTTGACCTACGCGGCACCCCTGCACCCCAACACCCATCCCGCCATTGTCGACCTGCTGCGTGGCCGGCTGCTTCCGGCGGTGACTCGCCGCATCCGCGACAAGACGGGCTGGGACTTCTATTACTATGGCAACGTACCCCGAAGCGAAAGAGCGGAACGGGGCTGGTACACCTATGATCACCGTCCCCGTTTCAATACCAACTATGTCGGGCTGCGCAACCGCCTGGGCATCCTGAGCGAAGCCTATTCCTACGCCCCCTTTCGGGAGAGGGTGCTGGCAACGCTGCGCTTCGTCCAGGAGATCCTGGATTGGACGCATCGAAACGGCGCTGCCGTCCAAGAGGCTGTTCGGCGGGCCGACGCACAGGCCTGGCAAGGCCAATCGCTGGCCCTTGGGGCACAGCTGAAGCGTTCTGCACAGCCAGTGGAGATCCTGATGGGGGCAGTCGAACGAGGCAGCAACCCGTACAGCGGACGTCCCTTGCTCAAGCGGCTGGACGTCCGCCGACCTGAGTCAATGCCCGAGTTCGGCACCTTCCAGGCCACGGTCAGCCAACGAGTTCCCGAGGCTTATCTGATCCCAGAACAGCTCAGCGCCGTGCTCGAATTGCTGCGCAGCCACGGAATCCGACTGCGCCGATTCGAACAGGACCGGACCCTCAAAGTGGAGAGGTTCCGCATCCAATCCTCCAGTCAAGCTGGGCGTGAGTACCAGGGACACCGCCAGAGAACCCTCGCCGGATCTTATGAAGAATCCCTCCAAACCGTACCGGCCGGAACCTGGATCGCACAAACCAGCCAACCCCTGGGCCGTCTGCTCTTCACGCTTGTGGAGCCCTTGTCCGATGATGGCCTGGTCAATTGGAACGTTTTCGACCCGGCGCTGGAAGGGCAGCAATTCTTTCCTGTTTGGCGCACCTTCGGGCGCGTCCAGTAATCAGTGGCGCATGCTATCTCTTGGGACGTTTTGCCTGTAACCTCAGGGAATGGCTGGATCGAGGATTCGATTGCTGGCGCTTCTCGCCGCCGGGTTGGCGCTTGGGGTCGGGGTGCCGCCGCCCACGGGGCTGGAGGCGCAAGACTGGCACCTGCTGCTGCTCTTCATCTTGACGGTGGCCGGCATTCTTTGGCAGCCCTACCCGGTTCCGGTGCTGGTCATCGCAGCACTGGCGTTGGGCAGCACCAGCGGAATCGTGAGCCTGGAACAGGCGCTGAGCGGATTTTCCAGCAGCGTGACCTGGATCATCGTGGCCGCCTTCCTCTTCGCCCGCGCTTTTGTCAAGACAGGGCTGGGACGGCGCATCGCCCTGATCTTCATCCGCAGGCTGGGACGCAGTTCGCTGCGCTTGGGATACTCGCTGGCGTTGACCGACTTGGTGCTGGCACCCGTCACCCCTTCCAACAGTGCCCGCGCGGGCGGCATCGTCTTTCCGGTAGCCCGCAGCCTGGCCAGGGAATTCGGTTCCGAGCCGGCATCTTCGCCCCGCAGGATCGGCGCCTACCTGCTCTTTACCGCCTACCAGGCCAACGTCGTCACTTCGGCTATGTTTCTGACCGCCATGGCGGCCAATGCCCTCAGCATCGAGTTCGCCCGCCAAACGGCGGGCGCCGAGATCAGCTGGGGATTGTGGTTTTACGCCGCCTCGCTGCCCGGATTGCTCTCACTCATGACCGTGCCTTTCCTTATCCACCGGACCTATCCGCCCGAATTGCAGGACACCCTCCAGGCCCAGCAATATGCTCGGCGGGAACTCGACCGGATGGGGCCGGCCGACAGGTCGGAGAAACTGTTGGGGACGATCTTCCTGATGCTGGCTTCGGTTTGGGCCACTTCCGCCTTCCACTCAGTCAGCACCGTGGCCGCGGCCCTGGCGGCAGTTTCATTGCTGCTGGTGCTGGACATCCTGGGACTGGAGGACGTGGTGGGCGAAAAGGCCGCCTGGAGCACTCTGCTATGGTTCGGAGGGATGCTCTCCCTTGCCGGGGCATTGAGCCGCAGCGGAGTCATCGACTGGTTTGTGGGCTTCTTGGAGGCGGGATTCTCGGGCAACCAGGGAATGGCTGCATTGATCGTGCTGGCGCTGCTCTATTTTTACCTGCACTACTTCTTCGTCAGCATGACGGCCCAGATCATTTCGCTGTATGTCGCCTTCCTGGCCACCGCCCTGGCCGCCGGGGCGCCCCCACTGCTGGCCTCGTTGATTTTTTGCTTTTTCTCCAACCTTTACGCCTCATTGACCCACTATGCGGACGGCTGCGCCCCCATTTTCCATGGCTCGGGCTACATCGAGCAGTCCGATTGGTGGAGGGTGGGCTTTTACCTGTCGTTGGCCAATCTGTCCATCTGGCTGGGCGTAGGGCTTGCATGGTGGCGATGGCTGGGAATC
>JANQFM010000406.1 GCA_028277865.1 Acidobacteriota bacterium | reverse complement strand
CATCCGCCCTGGCTGCGTTGCGCTCGGTCGGCCTGCTCGACGTACATACAGTACGCCTGCGCGGGCCTCCGTCGCGACGCCTTGCCAGGACGGCCTTTGCGGCTCCTCGCGACGACAAGCCGTGAGAAATCCGGGTTAGAGGCAGCGGGCTGGAGACAAACGACGCTGGAGAACGGATGCCGGTTGCGCTATTTGAGCAAAGAATGGGAAGGCTTTTCCGGAAGGCGAGCCATGCGATGATGGAAGGAGAGTGGTTTGCAGAGAGTCCTCATCCAAGGGGCTTTATGAAGAAGAACTCATTTCCTGAAAACCAGGATTGACTGACAACGAGAAATCCAGGCTTCGTTTGCGTTCCGCCAAAGAAGCAACTCTTCTGCAGTCTTTCTCCGGTCAAGAGGCAGGACCATCCTTGTCCACTGAGAAAGAGCGTCGCAGCCAGGGCTCGTCTTGGAGCCGCACGATGCAGCTCCAGATCAAGGTGCCGGCAAGAGCCATGGATGAGCCGATCACAATTGCCAAAACCAATCCGTCATGAAAAACTTGACTCATGGCCCTCAACTATAACAGATTTTTCTCCTGCTAGTAAAAATTTTTGTGTTCTATGGACAACAATGGAAAGGCAATCGGAATTGCTCTTCTATGGGTCTCCTTGAGGCATCGGAGCGTCATGTTAGCCGTCGGAACCGACAATAATGCCGGTCAACCCTGCATGCAAGCCTTTTGCAGCAACGCTGTGCAGGGTCTCGCCTTTTCTGCTTCTCGGCCTGATTTTCCCCACCCTTAAATTGCGTGCTAGACTTTTTGCCATGAAACGGCCAATTCCTTGCCTGGCGATGCTGCTCTGTACTGCTTTGGCTGCGTCAGGCGGACCCGTCCGCACCTTCCGAGGAAACGGCTTCCTGGTGGGCATTGCGGAGCCGCAAGGGTGGGTCATCAACATGAACGCCCCCCAGCTGGCCCAATTCGTGCTGCACCGGATGGGGAAAACCTGGAGGGAGGCCGACAGTGTGATCTTCGTTCGCCTGATCCCGCGTCAGGCCGACCAGAGGGCTGAAGCCTTCGTTCAGAGCAATGTCCAGGATTTCGAGCAGTCGTGCGTTGCGCCTGAAGTCCGCGACGTCGATCTGAAGATGGGGGGGCAACGCAAGTTTTGGATCAAGTCCTACGACTGCGCCTCCATGCGGCACGAGGTGACTGCTGTGACCGAGGTGCCGGGCTTTTTCATTCTCTTCGTGCTGACTTCCCGGGGAGGTCCGGCGACGGAGCCGATCATGACAGCCTATAGGGAAGTCCTGACTTCGTTCGTGTGGAGGGAGACGCCCCGGCATCCCGTAAGAAATCCGGGCTAGCGCCTCAGACCAGAGGATCTGCAACCCCAGCTCTTAACCTGCGGCCTACAGCCTTAAAGCGGGCTCTTTGCATCCGGTCGCGCCCGCAGTTGTTTGAGGCGGTCCCGAATTCCCTGCATGATCTCGGAGATGTGAAAGTAGCGGTTGAGGACGTAGAAGTGGATGCCGTCCACTCCGTGATCGAGAAGGTCCAGCGCTTGTTGGACAGTGTAATCGATTCCCAGCCCGCAAACGCGGTTCTGGTCATCGCCCGCCTCATGCAGCCCTTCCAGCAGGTCGCCGGGCAGGGTGCAGCCGCACAGGCTGCTGATCCTTTTGACCTGGTGTGTGCTGAGGATGGGCAGCAGGCCGGGGATGATCGGCTGAGTGACGCCCTGATCCCGGCAGCGCCTCTCGAAGCGGTAAAAACTCTGGTTGGTGTAGAAAAGCTGCGTGATGATCACGTCGGCGCCGCAATCGGCCTTTTTCTTGAGATAGGCCAAATCGGTCTCGAAATCAGGCGCCTCGATATGCTTTTCGGGGTAGCCGGCCACCGCAACAGAAAATCCTCCCCTTTGACTGATGTGACTGACCAGCTGGCTGGCATTGGCGTAGCCGCCTTGATGGACTTCGAAGCGTTGGCTGCCTTGAGGCGGGTCTCCGCGAAGCGCCACGATGTTCTCAATGCCGTGGCTGCCGATCTCTTCGATCTGCTGATCCAAGTCCCGGCGGCTGGCGCCGACGCAGGTCAGGTGATGAGCCGTCTCCATCCCGTAGTGGTTCTTGATCCGGGAGGCGATCTGCAGAGTCTTGTCGCGTGTGGTGCCCATCGCCCCGTATGTCACCGTCATGAAGTCGGGCTCCAGTTCGATCATGCGGGGCAATCGCGATTCCAATGACTGCATGCCTTTTTCGGTCTTGGGAGGGAAAAGCTCGAAGGAGATGACCGGCCTGCGGGATCGGTAGATTTGGCTGAACTTCATAAAATCGTCCTGGCAGACCTTGTCAGGAGAAGGCGAATCGGCCCAACGCTTCCCCTCAATCATTATTCCGTGTATCCTACCTTGCTTTCAAATGCGAGTCCTTATATTGGGAGGAGGCGAGGTCGGGACTCTGGTTGCGCGGCGCCTCATCCGAGAAAAATCCGAGGTCGTGATCGTCGAAAGCGACGAGGAGCGATGTCACTGGCTGGACGAAGCTCTGGACGCCAAAGTGGTCCAGGGCCAGGCCAGCAGTGTCAAGACGCTGGAAAAGGCCGGCATCCAGGATGCCGAGATGCTGATCGCCGTAACCAGCAGCGATGAAGCCAACGTGCTGGGATGCCTGATCGCCCGGGCGCGCTCCAACGTCAAGATCAAGGTGGCTCGACTGCGGACGCACGAAGTGGACCTTTGGCGGGCCATGACCGGCAAGGACCTGCTCGACATCGATTTGGTCATCCATCCCGACCGGGAAACCGCCGATCGGGTCATGAGGGTGGTGGGCCTGCCCGGCGTCTCGGACATCCTTGAATTCGCCCGGGGGCGGATCAAGATCTTCGGCATGACGATTCCTCCCGACAGCTGGGTCGTGGGCAAGACCATGGCCGAGCTGGATCAGGCCGGCCCCCCGCCCAATTCCCTGATCGCCATTTTGTTCCGGGGCCAGAAGGCCATCATCCCCAGGGGAAGCGATGTGCTGCGGCCGGGAGATCACGTTTATGTCGTGGTCCCGCCTGAGGAATTGCAGCAATGCTTCGACTTCATGGGCGTCAGCAAGCCGAATAAGGTGGAACGGGTCTTCATCGTGGGAGGCAAGCAACTGGGCATCGAAATTGCCTTGCAGCTGGAGGGTCAGGGAGTTCACGTCAAGCTTTTCGAACGCGATTTGAAGCGCTGCGAAAAGATCGCCACCCTGGTCGAGCGCACCGTGGTGGTCAACGACGACGGCACATCCCAGCCCGCCCTGCTCTCCGAGCATATCGAAGGGATCGACGCCTTCCTGGCCCTGACCGGCCATGACGAAGACAACATCATCGCTTCGCTGCTGGCCAAGCGGCTGGGCGCGCGCAAGGCCATCGCCCTCATCAACCGGCTGGACTTCCTTCCCATCGGCCAGTTGCTGGGGATCAATTCCGCCTTCAGCACCCGTCTTGCCGTAGTGGACCGCATCCTTCAATTCGTGCGCAAGGGCAAGGTCTTCTCGGTCAAGACATTTCGCGAGGAAGAGGCCGAGGCCATCGAGTTGATGGCCACTCAGGGATCCAAGTACGTGGGTCGAAAACTGCGCGACGTCCACTTTCCGCACGGCGCCATCGTCGGCGCCATCGCCAGGCCTTCCGGCCAGGTCGTCGTCCCCCGCGGGGACGCCACCATCGAGCCGGGAGACCGGGTGCTCTTTTTCTGCTTGGAATACCTGGTGCCGCAGTTGGAATCCGCATTTATCGCGGGACGGTGACCGCGTGATTCACTGGCCGAACCTGTTTCGCATTCTGGGGCTCTTCATCCTGGCCCTGACCTTGTCCATGGCCCTGCCCTTCGGCTATGCCCTGTGGGTCCAGGACGACGGAATTATCCCGCTGGCTCTGGCCTGCGGGATTACAGCTCTGCTGGGCGTCCTGCTGCAGGTCGGATTCCGCCCTGAGCCGGTGGAGTTCAACAATCGCGACGGCATTCTGCTGGTGATCCTGACCTGGACCGCAGCAGGCCTTTTGGGCGCCTTTCCATTTTATTTTTCCCCTCACTTCCCCACTTGGACCGACGCCGTCTTCGAATCGATCTCCGGCTTCACCACCACAGGCGCCACTGTCTTGACTGACATCGAGTCGCTTCCCGAGAGCTTGCTCTTGTGGCGCTCCCTGATCCAATGGGTGGGGGGGATGGGCATTATCCTGCTGGGCATCGCCATCCTGCCCCTGATCGGAGGCGGAGGCATGGAACTTTACCGGGCCGAATTCTCGGGCGCCCGCTCAGAAAAGCTCAAGCCCCGCATCGCCGAGACCGCGCTGTCTTTGTGGAAGATCTACGCCGCCTTCAGCCTGCTCCAGTACCTGGCCTTGCGGTTGGCCGGACTGAGTCCTTTTCATTCGGTTTGCCACACCTTCACTACCATGGCTACGGGAGGATTCTCCACCCGCAATGCCAGCATCGGAGCCTTCCAGAGTCCTGTCATCGAATGGATCATCATCTTCTTCATGATCATCGCGGGAATCAACTTCACCCAACACTACCGGCTGTTCATTGAGCGCAATCCGAAGCGCTTTCTTGGCGACATCGAGATTCGAGGCTTTTTGACCTGCCTTGCAGGCGCCACTTTGGCGCTGGCCGTGACCCTCTATTCTCAGCAGGAAGGCACTGCTGCACAGCATCTCCGACAGGCAGCCTTTCAAGTCGTCGCCATCACCACCGGTACCGGATACTCGTCGGCCGATTTCGGGGCTTGGGTGCCTTTCGCTCAGCTGATCTTGCTGGCTCTGATGTTTTTCGGAGGGTGCACCGGATCGACAACCGGGGGCCTCAAGATCGCGCGGCTGATCCTGCTCAAGCGTGTGGTGGGGCGAGAATTCCGCCGCATCGTAGAGCGGCGGGGCGTGTTTGCAGTGCGCATGAACGGCGATGCCGTGAGCGAAGCGGCCATCCAGAGCCTTCTCAACCTGGTCTACCTGGCTTTCCTGATCAATTTCGCAGCCAGCCTGGCCCTGACGGCATTGGGGGTGGACATTTTGACAGCCATCTCGGCCGTGGCCGCCGCCATGTTCAACGTGGGCCCCGGGCTGGGCTTGGTGGGCCCCAGCGACAACTACGGCTTCCTGGCCGCCCCGGCCAAGTGGCTGCTCTCCTTCTGCATGCTGGCTGGCCGCCTGGAGTACTATAGCCTGCTGGTCATCGCCACGCGGGCCTTTTGGCTCAAATAGTCCTTGACACTGCTCGCTGCACTGCGGTAGCCTGTGTGTTTGAACGCTCTTTGACAACTGGGCAAGACGGGTCCAAGCAAGCGAGTGCCGGGGTTGAGTTCAACTGAGAGTTTGATCCTGGCTCAGAATCAACGCTGGCGGCGTGCCTAACACATGCAAGTCGGACGAGAAAGGCGCTTTCGGGCGCCGAGTACAGTGGCGGACGGGTGAGTAACACGTGGATGACCTGCCCTTTGGCGGGGGATAACCCGGCGAAAGCCGGGCTAATACCGCATACGCCCCTATATTGGGGGAAAGGCTTCGGCCGCCGGAGGAGGGGTCCGCGGGCGATTAGCTGGTTGGCGGGGTAACGGCCCACCAAGGCTTCGATCGTTAGCCGGTCTGAGAGGACGGACGGCCACACTGGGACTGAGACACGGCCCAGACTCCTGCGGGAGGCAGCAGTGGGGAATTTTGCGCAATGGGCGGAAGCCTGACGCAGCAACGCCGCGTGGAGGAAGAAGGCCCTCGGGTTGTAAACTCCTGTCCTTGGGGAAGATGATGACGGTACCCTTGGAGGAAGCCCCGGCTAACTCCGTGCCAGCAGCCGCGGTAACACGGGGGGGGCGAGCGTTGTTCGGATTTACTGGGCGTAAAGGGC
>JANQFM010000380.1 GCA_028277865.1 Acidobacteriota bacterium | reverse complement strand
AATTCAGGTCGCGATGCAAGGGGATGTCGGATTGGGCCAGCAGGGGGAATCCTCCTGCGCCGGAATCCTTTTGCAGAACCTCGTCCCCAAAGTGCTGCTGGAAGGCGCCCACGGCCACGATCACGAAACAGGCGCTGGCAACCAAGGCGGCCGACAGCATGCTGCGCCCCGGATTGCGGGAGGTGTTGCGAATTGCCATGGGGAAGTTGATTTTTTCGTTTCCTTCCGCACCCAACACGCGCCCCGGGCTTGTGCGTCGGCACCAGATGGCGAAAAAGGCCAATCCCGACAGCAACAAGCAAGCACCCACTCCGAAAAAGATCCCCGCCGCTAGGCCGGCCTCGACGAAGAAGCTGATCGCCACCAAAGCAAAGGCCAGTGTCAGGCCGATTCGGGCGGTCCAGCGGGAGGCGCGGCCGGAGCCCTTTGCCTTGTCGATCGAAGTCACTCCGGCAAGCAGGAGCGGAGCGGGCAGCTTGGAAAGCTTTCGCACCGCCAGCACGATGCTGGCCAGCACAACCGCCAGCGAAGCGGCGAAGCCGATGATCAGGCTGAGCTGCTCAACGTGCAGCTGCAAAAAGGGAGTCCCCACCGCCGCTACCCACCAGGTCCGCAGTCCGGCCATCATCAGCCAGGCGTAGCCAACAGCCCCCGCCAAACCCAGCAGCCCTCCCAGCAAGGCCACCAAGCCTCCCTCCATGAGAAAACGCCGACGCACCTTGGAAGCCGGAAATCCCAACGAAAGCAGCACCCCCACCTCGCGCCCTCGCTGCTCGGCGCCCAGGCGGAAAAGAAGCCCCACCAGCAAGGCAGAGGAAAAAATCAAGAAAAAACTGAATCCGATGAAGAGGCCGCTGAAGTCGGTCGAGCCGGCGGCGGCCTCCAGGGCACGCTGCTTGGCGGGTTGCAGCGAAAATCCGAATTTGAGCGGGTCGAGGCGCTGCAAGAGCCCCTTGCTGAAAGCGTCGGCAACTTCCTGTAAGGCCGAGTCGCCCGATGCGCCGGCAGTGCCTTCCCCGCTTGACGGCGCCAGGCGAATGGCAGTCAGGTTTCCGAATCGACTGGACCAGATCTTCTGCCCGCTGCTCAGATTGATGAAAGCTTTGGGAGTCCCTCGATACTGGTCCCAATAGTCCTCGTCCTGCTGTCGGATCCAGCGCAGTTCGATTGGAAAGGGCGGAATCCAGTCGGCCATGTTTTGGGCGTCGGCAATGCCGGGGTAGTCGGCGGTCAAGGAGCGGTCGGCGGCCAGCCCTTGCATGCGCAAAACGCCTGCCAGACGGAATTCGGCGTCTTGGGTGGTCAGCTCTTCGCCTTCTTCAACTTGATAGTAGCTGATTCGGATCGATTCGCCCGGACGGGCTCGAAGCTGGGCAGCGGCCCACTGGTTGAGGTAAATCTCTCCTTCCTGCAAAGGAGGCGCCGGCTGGCGGTTGAGCAGGGTCCAATCCCCGAAGGGGGTGGCTGTCGTCCCCTGTTGATCTGCCAATGCGCCCGCATCGACAGCCGTGATGGTGGAATAGGGCACCAGCTCTTGCCGTGCTTCAATCCGATTGGCCAGGTAGGTCAGCACGGGCTGCTGCAGAATCCCTAATCCGGCAGCGGTCTCCGAGACAGCGTCGGCAATGCGCGGGCTGAGGATGAACTCGCGGCTCTCCAGTGAAAGGAAGCCTGAACGCTGGTGAAGCTGAAG
>JANQFM010000354.1 GCA_028277865.1 Acidobacteriota bacterium | reverse complement strand
CTGTGGCAAGAATCGGCTCACTGACCTTCGATCATCTCGCGCTTGATGGTCAGGTCGCGCTTGGGGAAGGGGATCTCGATCCCATGCTTGGCGAAGGTCTTGAAAACCTGGGAGTTGAGCTTGTCTTGGACGCGTCCGCGCAGTTCGGGCTCTTCGACCCAGCAGAGCAGTTCCAGCCTCAGCGCGAACTCCCCAAATCCCCGAAAACGCACCCGGGCCGTTGGGTTGCGGCAGACCAACTTTTCCGCATTGGCGATGTCCAGCAGGCACTGGCGAACCTGGTCGATGTCCGAGCCGTAGCCGACTCCGACAGGAATTCGGATACGGTACTTGACCCATGGGCCTCCGCTTTCGTTGGTGATCTTGGCGGCGGCGATGGCGGAGTTGGGGATGGTGACTTCGACATCATCGCGGGTCAGGATGCGGGTGCTGCGGATGCCGATCTTGGTTACTTTGCCCCGCTCTCCGGTGTCCAGGACGATATAGTCGCCGATCTTGTAGGGCGCGTCAGCCAGAATGAAGATTCCCGCAAACAGGTTGGCAATGCTGTCTCGGGCGGCGAAGCCGATGGTGATACCGACGATCCCTGCCGACGTCATCCAGCCGGAAAGGTCCAGATCCCAAGCCACCATGAAAAAGTAGACGCCTCCTCCGATCACCACCACCTTGAAGGCGAAGTCGAAAACAGGCAGGGTGGCGGGCTGGACCAGGTCAAAACGCCCTCGGTAGGTGGCCATCTCATTGAGCACCAGCGATCCAAGCTTGATCACGACCATCAGCCAGACGATGACTGTTAGGGTCTGGATGATGTTGGTGTGGGTCAGGGTCTGGGAGTCTTCGTAGGCCGGCAGCAACCGCTTCAAGGCATAATTTGCGCCCACCAAAAGGGCGGTCATGAAGATGGGCTTGTGCATTCGGGCGATGATTTCGTCGTCCAGATCGGTTCGGGTGCGCTGGGTCAGTTTGATGAAGACCCGCTTGAAGAGGAAGTGGCTGACCGAGGCGCCGATCATGGCCACAAGCATGATGAGGCCTGCCTGAGCCCAGGCATTGGTTGTGAGGGACTGGAGGCTGGTTTCAAACCATTCAGGCATGTTGGCTCCCTGTCGGGTTTGGCGCAAGGTGCCTCCTGGCGACGAAGGGACCTCCGCACATCTTCGATTCTCCGGACCCGGCTGCCGAGTACTGGAAAAGCGGCCGGTGCTGCTGGAGTATCGTATTGGCTTTCCAGCCTCCCGATCAAGCTGTTCCTGAAATGGATGATGGACAGGATGTTTCGCGCCAAGAGCGCCAAGACGCAAGACTGAGATTTCTTTGCCTTCATCGGTCTGCTCCGCGCCTTTGCGGTTCCTGCTTCTACTCGTCCGGGAGAATCGGCAAAGCCTTTCCGGGGATCCTCACTTGAACGAATAGGGGTAGGCGTTGCCGATCCAGGTTCCCTGCTGGACGTGCACGTTGGGCCAGTCGTCGAGCAGAGGCGTGCCCAGCAGCCTCACGTTGGCGGTGCGTTCGAAGTGCTTTTTGGAGCGGACGGCCAGAGGCTGGGCTACGACAAAGCCGTTGAAATCTTCGCCAAGGTGGGTCAGCGGATTCAGAGCCCAGACCGGCTGGGCCGCCGTCGGGCCCGCCCCGGCGGAGCCTACGACTGGAGAGCTAGAACCAGGGGAGTCAAAAGAAAAGCGTCTCCCCGGCCCTTCCCCAGGGGAGGCGTGCCTCCCC
>JANQFM010000316.1 GCA_028277865.1 Acidobacteriota bacterium | reverse complement strand
CCCGTCCCCCGGTGTCCCTGTCTGAAAAGGCGGCAGAACTTCAAAGACAGGCAGTCCGAGCGGAGTCGTTTCCTCTCCCAGGATCGTTCCGTTGCTGACCAATTCATTGTAAGAGACGTCCCCGCCCAGGCTGGAGCCTGATTTGAGCTTGATGCTGTCGGCCTTCATGTCAAATCCGGCAGGAGCAGTGGCGCCGATGCCAACGGTCAGTTCCATGCCTGATGCCAGGAACGGGCCTTCCCCAGCTTGGTTGACGATCACATCCCCTGAGAACACATCGGAACCTTGCCTGATCCAGATGCTGTTGGTAGCCAGCATCACGGAACGCGTCAATGCAGGATCGCCCAGCAGCAGAGCTTCGAAGCCGCAGATGTCGGCTCCCTCGCTGTTGGTGGAAGGATTGACGTTGCCGTTCACCAGCTTCAAGAAGCCAGCTTGACTGAGCTGCGCATTGCCCAGGTCAAAGGCGAAGTCGACCGGTTCGCCGCGGGGAAGGTCGAAGTCAGAGGCGTTGGCGGATCCGAGGGCAATGAAATCCACCCCGTCCTGGCTGGCCAACAGGGTGAAGCTCTCCTCGATTGAACCGGCGGCGTTGAAGTCCACAAGGTGGAGGATTACATCGTCGCCTGGGCCGTCGAAAATGATCCCGTCGAAAGCCACCGTCACGAACCCGGGTGTGTTGCCCGCGTTATCGAAGTCCACAGCGTTGGCGCAGTCAGGCGGGCCGAGAACCTTTTCTGCTCCGCCGGGGGCGGGGGAGTGATCCACCAGCCGAGATGCAAACTGGCCATAAAGTGGTTGCCACAAAAACGTCACGACAAGGATTTGCATCAGAATGCCTCGGAAGCGAGGAATCATCTTTTGTCCTTTCATTGAAATTTCCTCCAGAATAGTTTGTTAAAGAACCCGAATCTCTGATTCCGAGATTGCGGCCAACCCCAGCATTTGGAATCGGCTCCGATTCCGAAAGGGAAAAAGTGAGAAGTTCGCACTTCTTCGCACTGCTCACACTCGAATTTCGAAAGGAAACCAAAAAGAAAGGAAGGTGGAGAATGAGTCCACGCAGATTGCAGGGCTGGAAAGAGATTGCAGCCTACCTTGACGTAACTCCAAGAACTGGCCAGAAGTGGGAGAAAAAGCTGCGCCTGCCCGTCAAGCGGCTGACCGAGGACGGCAAACCTCATGTCTTTGCGCTGACGGATGAGATTGACGCTTGGTTCCGGCAGCAAGGCAATGCACGCCCTCGACCAGCAAGGAAACGATCCCGCCGCCTCTCGGTCGCGGTCGCCGCCCTCGCATCCTTGACAGCTCTCGTACTCGCGCTTGCCCTCTTCCTGCTCGGCTACTCCCACTCGCTGCGATCAATTCCGCATCTGGAAGCAAGGCAGGAGCCCGGTCAAGCTGCAGAGCCGCCAACGCCTTGCCGGTCTTTCAGAGGCGCGATGGAGGGATCCGGACTGCTGAGAATCTTCGATGACCAAGGCAGGATTTGTTGGGAGCGGTTCTTTCCCAGCCTGGATACGACTTGGTACGGCTCAGTGCATAAGCTGTGGCTCACAGGCTTGGAAAGGTCGGTTGTGATTCGCGACTTGGACGGCGACGGCTCCAACGAAGTCTTGTTTGATTTCCACACCAGTGACCCGGATCGTGCCGACGACTTGTTGTTTTGTTTCGAAAACGACGGGACTGAGCGCTGGCGCTTCCGATACGGCCAAAGGCTGAACTTTGGGGAGCGTCCCTTTGAGGCAGAATGGGTCGGCAGCCTCGTGGAGACAGTTGAGCTGGAAGGGAAAATAGGCGTATTGGCGCTGGCCCACCATCGAGCCTATTTCCCGATGCAGGTGGCTCTGCTCGATCCGACTGACGGGAGTGTGATTTCGGAATACCGGCACCCCGGTTGGTTCTACGGATTGGCGATCTTCGACCTCAATGGCGATGGCATCTCGGAGATTCTTCTTGGCGGGATCAACAATCCTGGGGAGGGGCCGGGCCATCC
>JANQFM010000280.1 GCA_028277865.1 Acidobacteriota bacterium | reverse complement strand
TTTCCGGTTTCCGTTCTTCCTCCAGCCTCCAGCCTCCAGCCTCCAGCCTTCTCCTCCTCACCCTCCACCATATCGCCTCGGACGGATGGTCGCGCGGCCTTCTCTTTCAAGAGCTGACGGCACTTTATGAATGGGCTGCCCAGCCTGTGAATCAGCGTCCGCCCGTGCCTGCCCTGCAGCCGCTCCCCTTCCAGTACGCCGACTTCGCCGTCTGGCAGCGCCAGCACTTGCAGGGGAAAGTCCTGCAGGAGCATCTGGACTTTTGGGAGCGGCGCCTGCGGGGGATCCCCCAGCTGCAGCTGCCCACCGACCGTCCCCGTCCGGTTGTGCAATCCTTTCGAGGCGGGCGGCGGGAATTCCAGGTAGACGAAAGGACTGCCGAAAACCTGGCAGCCCTGAGCCAGCAGCGGGGAGTGACCCAGTACATGACCCTGCTGGCCGCCTTCCAGGCGCTCTTGCACCGCTATACCGGCCAGGACGACATCGTGGTCGGAACCCCCATCGCCAACCGCAGCCACCCTGGAACCGAATCGCTGATCGGCTTTTTCGTCAACACCCTGGCCATGCGTGCCGACTTTTCCGGCGATCCGACCTTTGCCCGATTGCTGGAGAAAGTCGCCGAGGATGCGCTACAGGCCTATTCCTACCAAGAACTCCCCTTCGAGAAACTGGTGGAGCACCTTCATCCGCAACGGGACATGAGCCGAAATCCGGTTTTCCAGATTGTCTTTGCCTGGCAAAACCTGCCTCGCAGGGAGCTGCAGGCCTCGGGCCTGGAAGTGGAGCGCCTGGCTTTTGGAGCAGGCAGTACACGGTTCGACATCGAAGTCCACCTGATGGAGGATTCGGGGAAGGGGCTTTTAGGTGTCATCAACTACGATCGGGAACTGTTCGACGGCACCACCATCGAACGATTGGCCCGGCACTTGCAGGCTGTCCTGGGTGAGCTGTCCGGGAATCCGGAGCAGAGGATTTCCGAATTGCGCCTGCTCAGCCCGGCCGAGCGTCAAGCCATGCTGGAGTGGGCCGGAGATCCTTCGATCCTTCCCCAGCCGTCCCTGGTCCACGAACTGTTTGAGGCTCAGGCAAAGCGGCAGCCCGACCGGGTGGCGCTGGCCCTTGGCCAACAACAGCTCAGCTACCGGGAACTGGAAGCGCGCTCCAACCGGTTGGCCCGCTTTGTTGTTCAGCAGGGAATTGGAATCGAAGGCCGAGTGGGGATCTCGATGGGGCGCTGCCTGGAAATGCCCCAGGCTTTGCTGGGCGTTCTCAAGGCGGGAGGCGCCTACCTGCCTCTGGATCCGGATTATCCACGTGAACGGCTGCAGTTCATGATCGAGGACAGTGGGTGCCGGTTGCTGCTCGGAAGGGGAAAACCGCAGAGGGCGCAGAGAGGGGGAGGAGAGAGGCGCAGAAAAGGCTTATCGGCGGGCGGGCTGGCATATGTGATGTACACCTCGGGGTCCACGGGGCGTCCCAAAGGGGTGGCGGTGGCTCATCGCAGCATCGTGCGGCTGGTGCGCGACACCGGCTACATGGATTTCTCTGCCCAGCGGACCTTCCTCCAGTTCGCTTCGATGTCTTTTGACGCCGCCACGCTGGAGATCTGGGGGCCGCTTCTCAATGGGGGGCGGCTGGTCCTTTACCCCGGCACACAGGCCTCGCTTGATGAATTGGGAACAGTATTGCAGCGCCAGC
>JANQFM010000246.1 GCA_028277865.1 Acidobacteriota bacterium | reverse complement strand
GTGTACTGCTTGCGCTTCTTCTTCAACGGTTCTCCTCCTTGTCGAGTTCATGCTAACTCAAGTCGGGGAAAACTCCAGTTTCAGCTGAAGCAAAACACTTTTGCACATTGGCGTGCCTGCATACGCTGTTATTCAATCTGAACGGGTTGGGGCACCCCGAGATCTTGCTGAAGAGAATTCGGGAAGGGGACGACAAGGCTCTCTTCAATTTCGCCAAGGTGGACAAGACCATCGTGACGCACAAGTACGCGCGGCGGCGCATACGATTGGCGCAAATCTCCGGAGATCACAAATTCCTGCGGCGACTCGGCAATGCTATCGCCTACGACCCCAGGAAGCGTCCGTTCAAATTCCATCGCCGCAACTACTTCATGGGAATGATCGCGATCCTAGCCACGGAGCACCTCACAATCAATGAGGTGGACGAAATTCTGCGGGAGGCTTGCGATCATGTGGAACCGGATCTGGACACTCTTCGGAAGGCTTGGAACCGTGCAGGTCTTCACAAGATTGCTCCGTGAGACGTTCCAGAACGAACCAAAGCCGAGATTGGCTCCATCTTTTCTCTCCCTATCGCCAATCCCGTTGGGTCGCCAAAAGTTGCAACGCCTGATCTACCTTTTCTCCCAGACTTTCAGAAAATCCTGCTTGCAGACTTCAAACTGCTTGGCCAGGGAACCGAGTTTGAAATGAGTCGCCTGCAGATCAAGGATATTGAGGATGAAATTGTGTGCGAGGATTAGCGTACTGTCTGCTTCCTCATGCTGGGCACCCTCCTGGAAAGAAACTGCTCCCTCTCTTCGGATAAGCCTCGAAAAAATGGCTCCAGGTGTGCTGTGGATTTGAGCGGTTGGCACATAGTATGCGACTGCCAAATGTTCCGAGAGAGGGGATCTTCTGTGCCATCGCCACGAGATCTAGCTTGGTCCATGTGGTTGAGGCGCTTGGTGCGGCACTTCTTGCACTTGGTCACTTGGAATTTACCCTTTACTTTCTCAAAGTTTTTGCGAATCTCAACTCGTTTTTTTTATCAAGGAATCCTGAATCGAATGTCTGGTCAAAGACTCGTGCGAGTTTCTCCTGCGTCACCCAATAGTAGTCCATGAAATTCCCCGCTTCGTCGGGATTCTGGTGGAGATAGCGGGCTGTTACGGCTCTTTCGAACATACCTCTCAGCACCTTTTGCCCACCGTTTCCAAGACGACATTATCGACTACAGCCGTCGGGATGTAGGAGCGAATGAACGCAGCCTCCATTGCATGGCGAAGGTTGTGGTACCTCTCGAAAAATAGCTCATGACGATTGAGGAACGATTCCCACTCAATCGGCAACCCGAATCCTCTAAACTCTTGATTCACTGCATCACCTCCACGAGTTGTGAGATGGCATTCCGCCCACAATTTTCGGGACCGGGAGCAAGACATCTCTTCGGTTCCATTGGTGTCTTGCCCTGCACACGGTTGGCAACCGTGGAACGGTGTTGCCACATCCGCAGCAAACTCGCCCCGTTCCACGAGGATAAACGTTACGTACGTCACGTAACGACAGGGGGTCTTGGCCGCCATTTGGGACGCCGCGTCACCCCTGTCTTCGTCTTGGACAAGAATCCGTCGCCTGCCGCACAGTTGTACGTGATGAATGGGACGTTTCTCTGCTGCCTGTGCGAGGCCGAAATCGAGATCAGACAGACGAAGAAGGGAAAGCCGTACATGATCTGCGAAGACTGCGGGGTTCAGATCTTCGTCCGCTATCAGAAAGGCGTCCGTCGGCTGGAACAACTGTCGAGCAACCAGGCTTCGCTTCTGGAGGAATTCATCCTTTGCCGTCGTTGTGATGTGGCAGTCCGAAACACTTCAGAGAAGATCCAGGATCCGCTCTTCGGCGACCGTGGCTTTTACTGCCCCGAGTGCGGAGAACTGCTCCTGGAAGTCCAAGACGATGAGTGGTGAGATCCGAGGGAGGAATGACGAGCTTGACGCAGCGGGCGATAATGTCTGCCGAGGAGGTCGCCCGGTTCCTCGGCAAAAGCACGAGCTGGGTCTACAAGAACCGGCGGGAGCTGGGCGGCGTGAAGCTCGGGGGTTCTCTCTTGTTCCCCGACAAGGAGGATCTCTATGAGCGTTTATTCGGTGAAAGGAAAGGGGTGGAGGTTCGACTTCACCCTGAAAGGCGAACGGTACACCGGCGCCTGGTTCAAAACCAAGCGGGAGGCCAAGCAGGCCGAAGCAGAACGAAGAAAGGAGGCAAGGGAGAGAACGTCGGCTCCCCAAGCGGAGCAGACCCCAACCGACACGGGCTTCTTGGAACTGGTCAACCGGAGACTTGATCACGTGCGGGCCTACAACTCGCCCCAGCACTACGCCGTGCTGTGCTCCCTGGCCCGTCGCTGGGTCCAGAGGTGGGACGGCTTGACCTGTGGTCAGATCACCCAGGAAATGGTCGAGGATTTCGTCCTGGAACGTAGCCGGGTTTCCGCCTATACCGCCAACCGGGAGATTCAGAGCTTGCGGGCCACTTTCAACTTCGCCCGCAAGCGGAAAAATCCCTGGATCAAAGACAATCCGGTGGAAGGCATCGCCTTCCTGCCCCTGGAGAAGCGGCGCAAGTACGTGCCTCCGCTGGAGGACATCTTCAAGGTGATCTCGTTGGCCGACCCGGACACCCAGGACTACCTGTGGACGATTCGGGAAACCATGGGCCGTTCCATCGAAATCAACCGGATGACCTGGGAGGACGTGGACCTGAGAAACCGCACCATCACGCTGTACACGCGCAAGAAGAAGGGGGGACACCTGACTCCCCGGACCATTCCCATGACCAAGCGGCTGCACGACCTCATGTCCCGTCGCCAGGCCCGGCGCGACCCGTCCAAGCCCTGGCTTTTCTGGCACACCTACTGGAGCAGCAAGACCGGCGAGAAGAAGACCGGCCCCTACCGGGAGCGCAAGCGGATCATGAAGACGCTGTGTAAGAAGGCAGGCGTCCGCTACTTCCGCTTTCACGCACTCCGGCACTGCGGGGCGTCGATCATGGACCGGCACAACGTCCCCCTCGGTTCCATCCAGAGAATCTTGGGCCACGAGAGCCGCGAGACGACCGAAAGCTACCTGCACAGCATCGGCCAAGCCGAGCGGGAAGCCATGTCGGTATTCGAGGAAATCAGCGAAAAGTCTCACACGGAGTCTCACACAGCCGGTGAGCGCAAGCTGTCGCTTGTGAAATGAAAACCCGCAACTAATTGGAATCAAAGGGTTTAGAATGGTACGCCCGGCAGGATTCGAACCTGCGGCCTTTGGTTCCGGAGACCAACGCTCTATCCAACTGAGCTACGGGCGCACGTGGAGAAGCCAGTTTAGCAAATGATGGGTTTTGCGCCAAGATGCGACGGGTGCAGACGCGAAAAAACCGTCGCCTGCTCACTGTTCCAGCATGGAACGGACCTTGGAGAGGAGAGTAGGGGTGGTGAAGGGCTTTTCCAGGACAGCCATGTCCGCCTGCAAGCCTCCTACCTCGTCGATTCTGTCCTCCCCGTAACCCGACATCAGGATCACCTTGATATCCGGCTGGAGAGCCTTCAAGCGGCGCGACAGCTCCAAGCCGTCCACTCCGGGCATGATCAGGTCGGTGAGCATCAAACGGATCGGCTTGCCGTACGATTCGGCCTTGCGCAAGGCTTCCTCGCCGTTGGGGGCGGTGAGCACTTCGTAGCCCGCCATCTGCAGGACATCCCTCACCAATTCGCGAATTCCCGGCTCGTCTTCAACAACCAGAATGGTCAATTCCACTCCCTCAGCTTCTGCAGCCACATTTCCCTCCAACGAGGCCGCAATCGCCCAGATCCGCTCCAAATCCGGAACCGACCCGGACACTCCGCAGCGCCCCGTACCTCGCCAAATCATACCTTCCTCCCAGCCTCCGGCCCTACCGAAGCACAGAATTAAAACACACATCCTGACCGACCGCAATGCTCGAAATATTTTGAAAGAAAATTATCGATTATTAAATTCATCAGTATTGACTAATAATTTAAAGATAAGCGGAAAGCGATGACTATTCTGATCTTCCAGGTACCGAAGGGCGCAGGTATCGAAGCAGGAAGCGGCGTTCGGTGGAGTTGAAATAGACACCCCAAGCCAGTGCGCTAAAGATCCCGCAAGTGGAAGCGATCACTATTGCCAGGGCTGTCCAGGAGGGATCGGACCACATCTTGTAGAAGAGGCGCTGCATCCCCCCCAGGGAAAGAGCCAGCAAAACGGGAGCCGCCAAGACCCGCAGAAGATAGCTTCCGACAGGGATTTTCAAGTACCTGCACACATAGCGGGGCAAGAATAACAGTTTGCTGGCAAACATGGGAATCGCCGTTCCCAATGCCACTCCGACCAGGCCGAGCTGAGGCGCCAATAGGATGCTCAGCAGCAAGTTTGCCGTTCCCTCGCATCCGTGCAGCAGGCAGAGATAGTGGTGGCGCCCCACTCCGAAGAGCAGGTTGGTGGAAATGGTCTGAATGAGTTCCAGCATGAAAGGAAGCAAAAGCAGCAGCATGATCTGTTCGGCCAGGCGCAAGTTGGCCGGGCCGATCTGAGAGCCGACCCACAGATCGAGGAGGAGGCCGCCTGAGCCGAATAGGCTTCCGGCAGCCAGGAAGGTCAAAAAGGCGGTCACCCGCGAGGCGCGCAGGAAGGTCGTCCGAACCGCCTGCTCGTCTCCCTCTCCTTCATACCTGCTGAAAACCGGGAAGAGCGGCCAGCCGATGTTGCCGATGAAGTGGCGCAGGTACTCCAGCAGCTTGTAGCCGAAGTTGTAGTAGGCCACCAGCTCCATGCTGAGTAGCTGGCCGATGACGAAGGCGTCGGTCTGGTAGCGAAACAGGTCGGCCAACTGGTTCAGGAAGGCCACCAGCCCGTAGCGGCCCACCTTTTGCCCCGAGTCCGCATGCCAGCCTCCCCAGCGGGGACGGCTCTCGGGAAGCAGCCGCACGGCCAAGAAGATGGAAAGCAGGGCGTGCAGGGCGTTGAAGACGGCAAAGATGCAGCCCAGCACCAGCAAGGAATGCCCCATCCAGAGAACCACTGCCAGGGTGCGTGTCAGCAGGATGACGATGTGGACCTTGTTGACCAGATCCCACCGGTCCAGAGCCCTCAGGACTCCCACCTGGACGCGGGCCAGAAAAGTGACGGCCACGCCGGCGCTGAGCACCGCAAGCAAGAGGGAGAATTCGCTGCGCAGGACGGCAGGGATCGTGAATAGGCTGCGGTAAACGAAGTCCGAGTAAGCGAAGGCTGCGCCCAGGCCGCCTCCCAGCAGCAGGATGAGCAGCGCCAGCCCGGCAAAAAACATCTGGCTGGTGCTCAGAATGCGCGCCACTTCTTCCCGTTTGCCCTCGGCCAGGTAACGGGAGACGAAGCGCACTACGGAAGAATCGAAGCCCAAGTTGAGCAGCCCGTAAAAGCTCAGGATGGCGCTGAGCAAAACCCAGGTACCAAAGGCCTCTGCCCCCAGCCGTCCGATCAAAAAGCGCAGGATGAAGAATCCGACGGCGATGTTGAGAATGTGGGAGGACCAGTTCCAGAGGACGTTGGGAACCAGCCTGTTTCGCGGTTGGGGCATGGATTCAAAGCCACTGAGACACAGAGGACGCAGAGTCCAAAGATCTGATTGCCTATCATATCGGTATGCCATGATGGGGATCTATGCGGATTTCGGTGGTGGTTCCGGTCTTCAATGCAGAGGAGACTTTGCCGGCCTGCCTGGAAAGCCTGGTTGGGCAGCAGCGGCCCGCCGATGAGATTTTGCTGGTGGACAATGGGTCCAAAGATGCGTCGGTCTCAGTCATTGAAGAGTTTATCGCTTCCTGGGCACATCCGGGCCTGCGGCTGCTGCACGAGGCGGTCCCCGGACCCTCGGCGGCGCGCAATTGCGGGGCAGCGGCGGCTGAAGGGGAAGTGATCGCCTTTACGGACGCCGATTGCGTGGCGGACCCCGGCTGGATCGGGGCGCTGGTAGAAGCTTTCGATTCACCCGATATCGCCGCCGTGGCGGGGGACGTACAGGGCTTCGATCCGCGCAACACGACTCAAAAGTTCCTATCTCTCTACACCCTGAGGGGTCTGCCACAGGATCAGGTCTTTTCGGAATTTCGACTCACCAGCGGTGGATTCCCCACGGCCAATCTGGCGGTGAGAAAAACGGTATTCGAAGCGGTGAGGGGCTTTGATCCCCAGCGCGAGATCTACACCGAGGACTATGACCTGTGCGCACGCCTCTACCAGCAGGGGTTGCTCATCCGCTACACCCGCAGCGCCAAGATCCTGCACATTCACCGTGCCAACCTGAAAGGGCTGCTGCGGCAGAGCTTCGGATTCGGACGCGGACACGCCTGCCTGATGAGGCTGCACTTCTCCCGGCTCTTCATCCTGGAACTGCCCGGGCACACCCTGCAGAGGGAATCTCTGCCCCTGAGACTGTGGATCAACCTCACTTCTGCCGACAAGAAGATGGGATTGCTGCTTTTTGCTTGGCTGGCCTACTGGCCTCTGGCGGTCTTGCCGGTTGCTTATCTGCTCTATCTGCACCACCTGGCGGGCCGCAAGCTGGCCGAAACGGGCCTCGAAGCAGGGTTCTTGGAACGCTTTCAGCTAGCCGGGCTGCTGCTGCTCAAATCGGCTGCCATGACGGCCGGCAAGCTGACCGGAGCATTGCGCTATCGGGTCATATGCCTGTAGGGCGGCAGGACTTAGGAAGAAAGGAGGCCGGGGACCGGGGACCGGAAACCGGCAGAAGGGATTGGTATGGAAGGCTTGGAGAAGGGATACAACGC
>JANQFM010000236.1 GCA_028277865.1 Acidobacteriota bacterium | reverse complement strand
GGCTCAGCGCGTGTCAACGCGCCACAAGCAAATCGCCGTGCGGCCAAGCACCAATACCGTTCACTTAAGGAGTACCGGGCGCTGCAAGCCACGTGCCGGGCTTGTCCCGGTCGGGCCGTGTTTAGCAGACCAGACGGAATCGGCAAAGGAAAACGCCACCATCCGAGCTTGCCTCGGTGGGGCGGTGTTCGCCAGCCAAGCAAGCTCCGATGGTCTCGCCGTTCAGTCCGCTCGCTGCACATGGGCGAGGCGTCAAGTGCCCGACTTGTCCTTGATTCCGGGAAAGTCCTCTTCCCAAAACTCCGTCCGCCCGCGCCGGGATGTTCTCTCACCTGATTCCGCCAACCTCAGTTCGACACGGCGGATCTTGCCTGAGATGGTCTTGGGCAGATCGGCGAACTCCAAACGTCGCACGCGCCTGAAGGGAGACAGGTTGGCTCGCAGAAAATCCAGGATTTCCAAGGCCAGCCGAGGACCGGCCTGGTATTGCGGCTTGAGTTCAATAAAGGCTTTGGGAACGGTCTGGCGGGTGGGATGGGGGCTGGGGACGATGGCGCTCTCGGCCACCGCCGGGTGCTTGATGAGCACACTCTCCAGTTCAAAGGGGCTGATTCGGTAGTCGGCGCTCTTGAAAACATCATCGCTGCGCCCCACGAAAGTGAGATAGCCATCGGCATCCAGGCTGGCCACATCGCCGGTTCGGTAGATTCCCTGTTGCGGCCCTTGAGAGGATCCGCTTCGGTCGGCATAGCCCGCCATCAAGCCGAGCGGACGAGGATTCAGCTCGATGGCCACTTCTCCTTCAGGTGCATCGCGGCCCTGCTCGTCCACCACTCGGATCCGGTATCCCGGCAGGGGGCGTCCCATCGACCCAAGCTTGACCGGCTGCCCGGGAGGATTGCCCAAGAGGGCCGTGGTCTCGGTTTGCCCGTAGCCGTCCCGGATGCCCAATCCCCAGGCTGACCGAACCGCTTCGATGACTTTGGGATTGAGCGGCTCACCGGCGCTGACCACTTCGCGCAGGCTCACCGGGTAGGAAGCCAGGTCTTGTTGAATCATCATCCGCCAGACGGTGGGCGGCGCGCACAGGGTCGTCACACGGCAGTCGGCGATGGCTTGCAGCATCTTGGCAGCATCGAACCTTCGGTAGCGGTAGACGAAGACCGTGGCGCCGGCATTCCAGGGAGCGAAAAAGCTGCTCCAGGCGTGCTTGGCCCATCCGGGAGAGGCGATGTTCAGATGAATGTCGCCCGGTCGGAGGCCGATCCAGTAAAGGGTCGAAAGGTGGCCCAGCGGATAGCTCTCATGCGTGTGCAGCACCAGCTTGGGCTTGGAGGTCGTCCCTGAGGTGAAGTAAAGCAGCAGCGGATCTGAGGCCCGAGTGACGGCTACGGGCTGAAAGCTGTCCGGCTGTTGCGAGGCCTCCCGGTAATCGTCCCAGCCGTTGGGCAAGTCCGAGTCGGCGTCGACCAGGATCACGCTGACGTCCCGTTCAAGCTGCCGGAGCTTCTCGGCTTGGTTCTTCTGGGTGATGACGTGCCGAACCTGGCCACGCTGCAGACGGTCCAGCAGTTCCTCGCCGGAGAGCAGCACCGTAGCGGGGACGACCACGGCACCCAATTTCATGCAGGCCAGCATGATTTCCCACAGGGGTGCCACGTTGTCCAGCATGAGCAGGATCCGCTCCCCCCGACGCACCTCCTGGCGACGCAGCCAGTTGGCCACCCGGTTGGAGCGCCGAGCCATCTGCCGAAAGCTGATTCGCTGCTGCGATCCATCCTCGTCGACGATCCACAGCGCCGTACCGTCGTGGCTGTCGGCCATGCGGTCAAAATAGTCCAGAGCCCAGTTGAATTCGTCCAGCCGGGGCCACTGGAAATCCCGATAGGCCTTTTCGTAGTCCTGCCGATGGCGGATCAAAAAATCCCTGGCCTCAACGAATCGATCCGCCATGCCCATGCCTCTGATGCCCCCTCTTTTCACTTAGCGTTCTTTGCGGCTTTGCGCGAAACACAGCCACGAAAGACGCTAACCGAAAAGCTGCTTTCGAGCAAGATCCCGCGTTGACCGGCTTCCCGGGGTCGAATAGAATCCTCCCCAAATGAGTTTAACCATCGTGAATAGAATAGCTTCCAGTCTTCCTTGGATCGTCCTCGCAAGCCTGGGTCTGGCCGGCTGCAATGGGAAATCCGAGGAGCCGCACGCCGGAAATCTCGACCTCGTCATTGAAGGGGGCCGGGTGATGGACCCCGAAACCGGCTTGGACGCCGTCCGCAATGTCGGCATTGCCGAGGGACGCATCGTGGCCATCAGCCAACAGCCGCTTGAGGGGAGCGAGCACCTGGACGCCTCGGGGCTGGTGGTGGCGCCGGGCTTTGTCGACCTGCACGCCCACGGGCAGGATCCGGTCAGCAACCGCCTGCAGGCTCTGGACGGCGTGACGACGGCTTTGGAGATGGAAGTTGGCGTCTATCCCGTCGGGAAATGGCTGGAATCCCGCCGGGGCAAGGCGGTGATCCACTACGGCGCAACCTCCGGGCACTGGGCAGCACGGGTCAAGCTGGTGGACGGCCTGGAGGTGGGTCACTTCCCCACCCTGCCCGAGCCTGAAGCGACCCGCATGGACCAAGGCAACTACGCCTACCAAGACCTGCCCTCGGATCAAATCGAGCAACTGTCACGCCTTTTGGAGCAAGGGCTGGACGAAGGAGGCCTGGGACTCGGCTTCGGCATCACCTACACCCCCGGCGCCTCGCGCCTGGAGATCCTGAGGCTTTTTCAGATGGCGGTTCGTCGGGGAGTGGCGGCCTACGTCCACCTGCGGGGCGAAAACTCCGGAGGCACTTTGGGCGCTTTCCAGGAAGCCATCGCCCTGGCCGCCAGCAGCGGCGCCCCGGTGCACATTGTCCACATGAACAGCAGTTCCGGCGAGTGGGCCGAAGTGGCCCTTGAAATGATCCGGGGCGCCCGTGAGCGCGGACTGGACGTCACCACCGAATCCTACCCCTACACTGCCGGTTCGACGCGCATCGAATCGGCCCTTTTCGATCCCTGGGAAGACCTCGGCGACGAGGAGTACCAAAGGCTGCAATGGGCCGCCAGCGGCGAGCGCCTCAATGCTCAGACGTTTCAGAAGTACCGCAAGCAAGGCGGCTGGGTGATCATCCACGGACGCTCGGAGGAGACCAACCAATGGATCGTGGCCCAGCCCGACGTGATGGTGGCCAGCGACGGAATCCCCTATCTGTATGGCCCGGCCCACCCGCGCGGCGCCGGGACTTTTTCGCGCGTGCTGGGCCACTACGCCAGGGAAAAAGGCGCCCTCACCCTCATGGAGGCTTTAAGCAAGATGACTTTAATGCCCGCCCAGCGCGTCGAAGGCGCTGCGCCCGGCATGAAGAGGAAAGGCCGGGTCCAGCAGGGTGCGGACGCCGACCTGACCATCTTCGACCCCGCCACAATCATCGACCGCTCGACCTACGAAAAAGGCGACCTCCCCTCGGCAGGCATCGTTCACGTGCTTGTTGCCGGGACTTTCGTGGTCCGTGATTCCAGATTCATCGAAGGAGTATTTCCCGGGCAGGCCATCCGGGGCGGAGAGTAACCATCGATCCGAGAATTTGACATGCGGAAATGCCCAAATGGGACGGACTTCTGACCCGAAGGATCCTGCTTGACCCCAAAAAAGGCAACTCCCCCATATGACCGCCCGCCCGGACGTCGCTGCGCCAGGCTCCCCCAAGCTGCCGTCGCTCTCCTTGCCTTGCGTTTCATCGTGATTTTCCTGCAGGACGCATTCGACAGCCCAGTGCAATCCGCAAATCTGTCTAGACAGGTCTGATCTGTTCCATTATCCTGAAGCGGGATGGCAAATACCTATTCAACCTATGAAGCCAAGGCGCGGTTTAGTGAGATCTTACGAAAGGTACGCGCCGGACAGCGTATTTGGGTAACCTACCATGGCCGGAGAGTCGCAGTCATCCGCCCACTGGAAGTTTCCGAGGAGCCTCTCGCTGACAGGCTGCGTCGAATGGAGTCCGAAGGGGTGGTGGTTCGGGCCACCTCCTCAAACGCTTCTCTGCAGCCATTGGTGCGCAAACCCGGAGGCCTCAAGCGATTTTTATTGGAAAGGGAATGAGCCGTGGAGGCCGTTTACGTCGACAGCTCCTGCCTGGTTGCCATCGCCTTTGAGGAGACAGGCTGGGATGATTTGGCAATGAAGCTCCGCAGCTATCGAATCCTTGTTTCGTCCAATCTCTTGGAAGCAGAATTGCGCTCCGCTATCGTCCGTGAGGGACTGGAGAATTCGCAGGACAGTAGCCTGCTCTCCGGAATAAGCTGGATTCTCCCCAACCGTCCCCTGACCCCCGAATATCGCCGCCTTTTAGCAAAAGGCTACTCCAAGGGCGCCGACC
>JANQFM010000191.1 GCA_028277865.1 Acidobacteriota bacterium | reverse complement strand
CCCTGCCGGGGCGCGAAATGAGGGTGCGGCAGTTCCGGCGGCTTCACCACCGGCTAATATCCGAGGCTCCCTCCGGGGCCGGTTTAGGGAGGCGGATCGCTTCTTGACAGGCTGCGTTGCGCCTCCTCGAAAGATTCTCGATACTACTGCGTCGGCGCGCCTTGCCAGCAACGATTATGGCTTCTGTATCCGAACCCCGTCTCCGGCTAGAATGATCAAGAGATGAGCATTTTCAACTACAGAGAGGAAAAGGGCTACTTCCAGCGCATGAAGGAAGCCCTCAAGTTTACTGCCGAGGACATCAGCGAGCAGATCGGCGAAGTGCTGGGGGGCAAGGAAAGCCCCATGAGCGAGGAGCACCTGGAAGATCTGGAAGCCATCCTCATCAGCGCCGACATCGGAGTCCGGACTTCCGGCCGGATCATCGACAAGATTCGGCAGGAGACTCGGGAACTGCGTGTGGTCACTTCTCACAAGCTGAGGCGGCTCATGCGCTCGGAGCTCCTCAACATCCTGCAAAGCGTCGACTCCGAGGCGCCCCCTGCTGACGGAGGCCGACCGCATACCATCCTGGTGGTGGGCGTCAACGGAGTGGGCAAGACCACCACCATCGGCAAGCTGGCCCGTCGGTACCGCGAGAAGGGACGCCAGGTGCTCATCTGCGCCGCCGACACCTTCCGGGCTGCTGCTGTCGAACAGTTGGCCATCTGGGCCGACCGTGCGGGTGTCGATCTGGTCAAGCAGCGGCCCGGCGCCGACCCTGCGGCCGTCCTCTTCGACGCCATCGCCGCTTGCAAGGCACGCGCCAAAGACGTCCTGATCGTCGATACGGCCGGACGCTTGCACAACAAGGCCAACCTGATGGCCGAGTTGGAGAAGATGAGGCGGGTAGCCGGACGCGAAGTCGAGGGCGCCCCTCACGAAGTCCACCTCATCCTGGATGCCACCACCGGGCAAAACGGGCTGGTGCAGGCCCGCGAATTCCTCAAGACCACTGGGGTGACCGGCATCATCGTCACCAAGCTGGACGGTACGGCCAAAGGCGGCATCGTAGTGGCCATTGCCAAGGAGATGGGAATTCCGATCCAATACATTGGGGTGGGGGAAAAACCTGAGGACCTGATGCCTTTTTCGGCTGAGGCTTATGTGGAGTCGTTGCTGGCTGGGGAGTGAAGAGGCTTTGGGCCAGCCCAGCGACGAACCCCGCTTATTATCGGGCGGTTGAGATACGAAGCCGGGAGGCGCAAGCATGCAGGCCGCATGATGGAGTCGCCTCTTTGCGCCTCTGCCTGAAAAACCAATTCGAGATCAAGGAGCGCAGTGATGACTAAACGACTAATGATGTTGTTGATACTGGTAGCTTTGGGCGGCTTGGGCTGCGGGCCAAAAAAGATCAGCCATATCCTGGCCGATCCGTCCCGCTATTCCACCAAGCAGGTCGAAGTGCAGGGAGAGGTGGTCGAAAGCTATTCCATTGTTGGCCGCGGGGCCTATCGAATCCAAGACGATACGGGAGAGCTGTGGGTCGTTTCCGACCGGGGAGTGCCCCGCGAAGGCGCCCGAGTCTCGGTCAAAGGGAAGGTGAGGGAAGGATTCAACCTGGGCTCCATCGTTCGATTGCCCCGAGGGCTGGGATCCGGGCTGGTATTGGTAGAATCATCCCACAAAGCCAAGTGAGCGACTGCTTGGCACGGCCTCTCGATACTGTGCCAGCCCAATGGCTAGCGAGGCGGCACCTCAGACCAGAGGTTGGAAGCCACCCAACACCGAGATACAGAAGATCAGAAGGCCTTTCTGGTTCTTCTCCGTGCACTCTGTGCCTCGGTGGCAAAACTTGACTCAAATATGAAGAAAACGGCAAATCTTGTGGCCTAGGAAGACACCACACCCAACTCGGACCCCACCGCGGTGAACTCCTCGACAGCCCGGTCGAGTTCTTCCCGGCTGTGGGCTGCCGATACCTGGACGCGGATGCGGGCCTCGCCGCGCGGGACGACCGGGTAGCTGAATCCCACCACGAAAATTCCCCGTTGATTGAGCCGCTGCGCCATCTTGGAGGTCAGCTGCTCGTCGCCCAGCATGATGGGGACGATGGGGTGGACCCCTTTTTGGATGCTGAATCCGCGCCGGGTCATCTGCTCACGAAAATAGCGCGTGTTCTCCTGAAGCTTTTGCACGAGGTGGGAGCTTTTCTGCAGCAGCTCAAAGGCCCGCATGGATCCGGCCACCACCGAAGGGGCGATGGTGTTGGAAAACAGGTAGGGGCGCGAGCGCTGGCGCAGCATCTCGACGATCTCCTTGCGGCTGCTGGTGAAGCCCCCCGAAGCGCCTCCCAATGCCTTTCCCAGGGTGCCGGTGATGATGTCGATTCGCTCGGCCAGCCCGTAATGCTCGGGGGTGCCGCGTCCGGTGTCGCCCAAAAAGCCGGTGGCATGGCACTCGTCGATCATGACCAAGGCCTTGTACTTGTCGGCCAGGTCGCAAATCTCGGGCAAAGGCGCCAGGTCGCCGTGCATGCTGAAAACGCCGTCGGTGGCGATCAGGCGCGTGGGGCAGTCTTGGGCTTCCGCCAAGTGGCGCTTCAGGTCGTCCATGTCGGCGTGCTTGTAGATGCGCCGCTGGGCCTTACAGAGCCGGATTCCGTCGATGATGCTGGCGTGGTTGAGGGCGTCGGTGAGGATGCAGTCCTCCTTTCCCAGCAGTACTTCGAAAAGGCCTCCGTTGGCGTCGAAGCAGGATGGGTAAAGGATGGTGTCCTCGGTGCCCAAAAAATCGGAGATCTTGTCTTCCAGCGACTTGTGCAAATCCTGAGTGCCGCAGATGAAGCGGACCGACGACATCCCGAAGCCGTGGCTCTTCAAAGCCTCTGATGCCGCTTCCACCACTTCAGGGTGATTGGCCAGGCCCAAGTAGTTGTTGGCGCAAAAATTAATGGCCGGCCCGTCCTCGGTATCGACCTGGGATCCCTGGGCCGAGGTGATGATGCGTTCCTTCTTGTAAAGGCCGCTTTGGCGGATCTGATCGAGCTCGTTTTGGAGTGCCTGCTGGAGTGTCGAGTCGTACATGGGGCGAGTATAGCAAAGGGAGGGTTTCACGCAGAGGCGCAGAGGCGCAGAGAGAGGCGGAAGAGGGGAAGGCAGAGGTCCAAAGTCCAAAGTCCAAGGTCCAAAGTCCGCAGATTCTTACAATCTGTCGGTCTCTGGTCCCCACTCATCTGCCTGTCTGCGTCTCTGCGCCTCTGCGTGAAACTCTTATCCGCATTCCGTCGCGGGCGGGCTCGGCTGGGCCTTTGAATCCTCCCTGGCGGACTTCGGTAAGCAGGTCATGACTGTCCCAAATGGGGTAGCGGTGGTGGAGGATGAGACGCTTGACTCCCGCTTCGTGGGCGGCACGGCCGGCCATCAGGCCGCTGAGGTGTCCGCTGACTTTGAAAGGGTGGGGATGGGAGGCTTCGATGAGTGCCACATCGGCATTGTCGGCCAGGCGAAGGAGCCCGCTGCAGTAGTCTGTGTCTCCGGAATAGGCGAAGGAGGCGCCGTCGGACAGATTCCAGCGGTATCCCAGGCTGTGCTCGGTGTGATCCACCGGCGTGGACTGGAGGGTCCAGCCGGAGTAGCTTCTTTCCCACTGGCCGATTTCCCGAAAAGCCAGGACCGCCTCCAAGTCTGCCACCCACCCACCGTAAAGTCGCACCAATCCCTCGAAAAAGTCGTGCAGTCCAGGCGGCCCGATGAGGCTCAAGCGGCTGTCCAGCCCCTCGATGCGTCGGGCGAAAAGAAGCGGCAGCAGGTCTGCGCTGTGGTCAGGATGATAATGGGAGAAGAGCACTAAGTTGACATCGCGGAAGGAAAGCCCCAGACGGGCCATGCGTTGCAGGGAGCCTGAACTGGGGTCCACCAGCAGGGTCCGCTTTTCAACTTGGACCACGAAACCGGGCGAAGCCCGGCCCGGGTGAGGGACGCCGGTCCCGCCTCCAAGGATGGTCACGATCATCATGAGACTTCGGCTGTTGGCTTCAGGCTTGAGATTTCAGATTTCAGGCCAAGCGTCATTCGACCAGGAATTCAAACTCGCATCCAACTCCGCCCCTACAGCCTTCCGCCTTCCCTTCACCACTCGACAATGAGGACGGCGGTATCCAAGGGCACTGCTTCAAAAAGTTCTATGATCTCTCGGTTGGCCATGCGGATGCAGCCGTCCGAGGCGGGGCTGCCCAAAAGGCCTTCTTCGGGCGTCCCGTGGATGTAGATATGGCGCAGATAGGAATCGACTCCATGGCCCTGATTGACTCCCGCCTCCATTCCGCACAGCCACAGGATGCGGCTGGTGACATGGTCTTTGTCCAGGTCTGTCCGGTCGGTGTGGATGGTGGCCGTTTTGCCCGTGTATCGGCGCACATCGAAAATGCCTCCCAGCGGAACCTTGGATCCGAACTTGTCGCACACCCGGTGCAGTCCCAGCGGTGTCCGGAAACTGTCGTGGCGGCTTCCGACCCCGTTGCGGGCGGTCGAAACGACATGCCGGCTCAGAACCCTCCCGTCGCGGATGTGGTACATGCTCTGCTGAGC
>JANQFM010000174.1 GCA_028277865.1 Acidobacteriota bacterium | reverse complement strand
GCCCATCGCTTGGCAAACACCGCCCCACCGAGGCAAGCTCGGATGGTGGCGTGTTCCTTTTCGCGATTCCGTCTGGTCTGCCAAACACGGCCCGACCGGCACAAGCCCGGCACGTGGCCTCCATCCTTGCCAAGCCTCTTAAGTGAACGGTATTGGGGCTAAGCCAGCGGGGTACCTCCCGGCAAGACCCTCGCATTCCAAGCTCCGCGTTTGCGAATGAATCCGCCAAGGCGTAAATTCTCCTTGGAGCCAATCTATGAATCCTTTGCTTCGCCTTTTAGCTGCCTTGGCATTATCAGCCGGGCAGGGGCTAGCCCCAGCCCAAACCGCCTCCTCGCTGCTGATCGAAGACGTCACCCTGATCGACGGCACCGGACGCCCGCCCAGCCCCGGAGTCTGGCTGCTGATCCGCCATGGTCGCATCGCCCAGATCCGTCACGGGCCCATCGCGGCACCGCCACAGGCGGGACGCCTCGACGGGCGGGGCAAATACCTCATCCCCGGCCTGATGGATATGCACGTTCACCTGCGGGGCGGCTTCTCCACTGCCGGCCCCGATCGCCAGGCGGGCCTGAAGCGGCTGCACAGCTACCTGTACAGCGGGGTGACCAGCATCTACGATGCGGGAAACGTCTCCGATTTCATCTTTGGGCTGCGTGAGGAAGAGCGCTCGGGCAAGATCGACAGCCCCCGTATCTTCGCCGCGGGCGGGATCGTCACCTATCCTGGCAGCCACGGTGCCAGTGCGGCGGCAACCCTGGTGGAAAGCTGGCCGGAAGCCGTCCCCAAGCTGGAGGCCCACCTGGCAGGCAACCCCGACCTGGTCAAGCTCACATATGAGGAGCGCGGTTGGGGGATTCGGCCCCTGATCCCCATCCTGCCTTTGGATTTGATGAAGGAGGTCTTGCGCTACTGCAATCTGGCGGGCGTGCGCACCACTGTGCACGCCTCCAGCGAATTGCGGGCCCGCCAGGCCATCTTCGCGGGAGCGGACACCCTGGCACACCCGGTCATTCAGGGTCCGGTCAGCCAGGGCTTTGTCGAGCTGATGGCGGCCAAGAAAATCCCCATGGTCTCGACCCTGACCATCGGGGAACGCTACAGCCGTCTGGCCGAGCATCCCGAGTACCTCGATCAGCCGCTTTACCGGGAAACCCTGGAAGAATCCGAGCGGCACCGCCTGCAGACCGAAGAGAGCGTCCGCCAGAAAGAAAGCCGCTGGGCGGCCTGGATGAAGATCATGACTCCAGTGGCCCAGGAAAACCTGCGCCAAATCGACCAGGCCGGCGGAATCGTGGTGGCGGGGACCGATCAGTCGCTGGGTCCGTCCCTGCAGCGGGAGTTGGAACTGCTGGTGGCGGGTGGAATCCCGCCCCTGAATGCCATCCGCATCGCTACTCTTCACGGGGCGATCTTCTTGGGCAAGGAGCGCGAACTGGGATCGGTCGAGGAAGGAAAACTGGCTGACTTGGTGCTGCTGTCCGCCGACCCGTCTGCAGACATCGACAACGCCAAGCAAATTGTGAAGGTGATCAAAGAAGGTAAAATCGTGGACCGGTCGAGATTGTTGCTGCCTGTCAACGGGAAGTAAGCGAGGGTAGCTAACCGCACAGGGCGCAGAGAAGCTTTCAATGTAGCTTGACTAAGAGCGTCATTTTCCCTGCCAGGCCTTCTTCGCAGTCTTCTCAGTTCTCTGTGTTCTCTGTGTCTCGGTGGCTTTACTGCTTTTCGATGGGATTCACATGAACCACCCCTGGAAAGCGCTTGAAATCATGGTCGGTCGAGTAGATTTCGCAGCCCTTTTCCAAGGCCAGTGCAGCGATGTGGGCATCGCTGGTAAGGTTTCCCGCTGTACCGCAGGCGCGGATCAGGTTGCGCAGAATCGGCCAGTGGCTGGGTCCGGGGGCCACCACTTCCACAAAGGGCTGCTCCAGCCAGGAGTCCACGAACTGCAAGGCCGTCTCGGGTTCAAGCGGGCGGAGCATGATGCGCGGGTTTGTGGTGATGCGTAAAAAGGCCAGCACCACGATCCAGGGCAGCCCGACGCGTGTGGTTGCAGAGAGAGTTTCGACCAACCAACCTGATGCCGCTTGGTGGTGGACGGAGTCCGAATCGACGGCGTAAATCAAGAGGTTGGCGTCCACCAGGATCATTTGCGCATCCTCAGCTTGGCGGCGATTTCCTGGTCTTCCAGCTTTTCGGCCAATTGCAGCGTCCGGTCCAAGTCGACTCCCGGGCAAACTCCGCCCATGGAAACAGGAATCAGCTCATAAGGCCGGGCCTTGGGCAGGTCGGTGCGCCGAGTCAGTCCCGTGCGGAGGGTTTCGTTGACGACTTCCTTGAAAGAACGCCCGGATTCGAAAGCGATCTTGCGCAGTGTCTCGGCCAAATGGTCTTCAATGGTCAAAGTTGTGCGCATGGAAGCATCATAGCATACTACCTCAAGTCATCGAATCATCTAAGCCTGCCGCCAGACCGCGACCAGAAGCAGACTCCTAGCGCTGCGATCCCGGCGGTTGGACGGGCTTGGGCATCTCTTCTGCGCTGAAACGCGGCAGCATTTCGTCGCGCATGGCCAAGTGATAGACCGCTGCTGCGATGACGATGGCCGACTTTTTCAAGTCTTCCTCCACCACGTGCTCGTAGTTGTCCAGGTTGGTGTGCCAGGTGTGGCTTCCGTATTCGATGGGATCTTGCAGCATGCCGATTCCAGGCAGGCCGGCGGCATTGAAGGAAGTGCTGTCGGTTCCTCCGCTGCGTCGGCTGTTGGAGGCTCGTGCGCCCAGGACGCCCAGGTCTTCGAAGGGCTTGAGCGCATCCCGCAGCACCGCAGCGGCGCCGGCAGGGCCGAAGACACTGGCGCCGCGGGCGCGTCCGGTTCCCGAGTCGATGTTGAAATAGCCGGCGAACTTCCAGTAGCCCGGCTTGGGCTCCTCGAAGGATCCGAAGTGCTCCTTGACATAGGCCTTGGAACCCAGCAACCCCTGCTCCTCGCCGCTCCACAAGGCCACCCGGACGGTACGCCGGGGGCGGACTCCGATGGCCTTGAGGATGCGGGCGGCTTCCATCATGATGGCCGAGCCAGTGGCGTTGTCGGTGGCGCCTGTGGCGGAGTGCCAGGAGTCCAGGTGGGCGCCCAGCATGACCACCTCGTCCCGCTTGTCTGTGCCCGGGATCTCGGCAACCGCGTTGTAGGCCGTCTTGCCCTCGGGGTAGACCCGGTTGACGATGTCAAACTCGAGTTCGACGGGAGTGCCGTCGGCCAGGATCCTGGAAATCCGTCCGTAGTCTTCGTTGCGCATCACCACGGCGGGGCCGACCTGGTCCGGTTCGTAGGTGCGGTTGGCAAAGGCCCGGATCTGCCCGTGGCGGCGGGCGGCATCGGTCACCTTGACCAGCGCTCCGGCTTGGAGCAAAAACTTGTCCAGCGCTTTGGCGACTTCCCGCCGGCCCAGGGGCTTGGGCTGGCCCTCCTTTGCCTCCGAAGGCCGGGGGCGCTGCGGGCGCCTGCGGACGGGAGCGGGGTTTTCGGGATCGAACTGGGAGCGGACCTCGGCATCTTCGCGCCGCTTTGAAGCGGGATTGAAAGTGACCTCCAACTCCCGATGAGCGCCCACAAAAACCACCTTGCCTTTGACCTGATCCCGGATGCCATCCAAATAATTGGCCAGTTGCGCCTCGGTCGGCTCTTCGGGCAGTTCGATTAGGACGACCTGTCCTGAAACCGGCCCGCCTGTCCCCGGGGTCCAGGCCACCACCTCGCAGGTCAGGTGGTCCTTGACAGGGGACAGGACATGAACTGAAAGACGCTCGTTCTGCCAACCGGGATGTCCCCAGTCCCAGGGCTCCAGGCCACCGTTCTCCATCCCCCAATCCTCCATTTGCCCCACCGCCCATTCCCCGGCCGCCTTCAGGTTGGGGGAGCCGGTGAGGCGGGGGCCGTGAATGTCGGTGAGAAAGTGGAGGGTCCGCATGATCTGGGAGTTCTCGCTGCCCTCTCTGCGGATTTTCCAGTTGACCTCCGAATCGATCTTCTCTGCATCGAGCCCTGTTTCGCCGAAAAGCAATCCCAGGCCGAGCAGTCCGGTGCAAAGAATGAGTGCCACGCGTCCTTCCATTTTCAATCTCCTTGCAGAAAACGGGCTGCAGGAGCCGGCCGCCCCCTCGGCAACCGGTCAGTCCCTTCCGTCCAAAACAGCCGCCGAACAGGATAGTGCTTTTAGAGGGGAGTTTCCACAGCCGAGACGGCCGGTGCGCCTTGCGGAGACGAATCGTGGCGACCGGTGAGATTTCTTGGCTTCAAGAAGCAGTGATTAGGAAGGACAGGTCATTTTGAGTCAATGAAAAGAGGCGAGGGCATTCCGATAAGGGTCTAGCCCAGGTCTACTAGGGCGCGAGGCTCTTCGTCTTCAGAGGAGGAGGAACGATGGTCAGAGTTTACATTTGGAATACTAACCTGGCAAGCAGGGACACTGGCCATGCGGCTTTGTGGGTATCACCGAACACCTATATCAGTTGGTGGCCGGAAAGGCCGGTGGGCTTTGACGATCATGCCCACCCCCATCGGATGCAGTCACTGCAGGGGGACATTC
>JANQFM010000112.1 GCA_028277865.1 Acidobacteriota bacterium | reverse complement strand
GCCGTCCTGGCAAGGCGTCGCGACCGAGGCCCGCGCAAGCGTACTGTCCGTACGTCGAGCAGGCCGAGGGAGCGCAACGCAGCCAGGGCGGATGATTTGCGGCTCCGCAATAGGCAATCCATGAGAAATCCGGGTTTGGCCGCCAGTTCCGGCTCAGTGAGGCAGGGTAGTAGCCGTTGGGATCTTCGATTGCGAACTCCCGCATGCCGTACTCCTTCCTTTCGGGGGTGCCATTCGAACGGAACAGTGTGTCGCTGCAAACAGGCTCGCTTGGCGTTTCGTCATCTGAGTATAGACCCTACTCGGTGCTCGAGGCACGCAACTCTTCCACAGTCTAACCCGGATTTCTCACGGGTTGTTGTCGCGAGGAGCCGCAAGGGCCGCCCTGGGAAGGCGTCGCGAGAAAGGCCCGCGCAGGCGTACTGTACGTACGTCGAGCAGGCCGAACGAGCGCAACGCAGTCAGGGCGGATGTTTGCGGCTCCGCAGTAGAGAACCCGTGAGAAATCCGGGTTAGGCGATCGCAATGGTGTTGATCGATTTTTGAAGTCCATTCAAAAGCCGACCGACTTCCCCGGCCATTAGCATGAGCTTCTTCACGGAGTTGGCGTCCAAGTATTGGAGCCGCTGAGCGATCAGAAGCTGCGTTTCCACCTCTCGAAGCGATCCGTAGGCCATGGAGAGGTGGTTTCGAAACTCTCGGGGAGTTCTGCGGCCCTGACCTTCCGCAATGTTCGAGGGAATCGATACAACCGCTCGCCGCAATTGGCTTACCAGACATAAGTTTCCTGACGAGGAAAGCAGCCAGTAGCTTCGTAAACAGCCACGACAAAATTCATGGATTTCTGCCAGACCATTAATTGTTTGTAATTACGATATTTCACTGCAACATTTTATAATCCAGCAGACTCTCCGTCAATCCTCTCGCTCTTTATCTTTCTGCCTGCGAACTGCGAACCGCGAACCGCGAACTTCTCCCTTGCTATACTGCCGCTATGCTCGTCGAGACCCACAATCTTCGCTTCCCGACGCAGGGGTTCTGTCATGTCGTCGAAATCACCGGGGAGATCCAGGCCAACCTCGATCAAGGCTCGATCAGAAACGGAACCGTGACCATTTTCGTGGTCGGATCCACCGGCGGGGTGACCACCGTGGAGTACGAGCCGGGCTGCGTGCAGGACATGGAGGATCTTTACAACCGGCTCATCCCGCCCACTCGCGACTACCACCATGAAAAAGCCTGGCACGACGGCAACGGCTTTTCCCACATGCGGGCCTCGCTGCTCAAGCCGTCACTGGTCGTCCCCGTCGTCGACGGTCGGCTGCGCCTGGGAACCTGGCAGCAAGTCGTGGTGCTCAATTTCGACAACAAGCCCCGTCAAAGGGAGGTTTGCCTGCAGGTGGTGGGAGTCGAATAGCAGCGCCCGCCCCGAATCCGACTCCGACTCCGCCCCCGCGAACTGCCAACCGCGAAGCGCCGGCCGATCGCCCACAAGTTTTCATTCACCAACAACTTAGCCTTCACCACCCTTTTCTTTACAGAAACTTCAAAAAAATTTCACTCCGGAAATGTTGACAGAATGGTGCCTGCAAGGATTAGAATGAGGCCTTCTCATGGGGATATGTGCCGATAGTGCACCAGCCATCCTGTTGGGGACTGGCCAGACCGGCGGGCGCTCAAGTTCGGCCTAGTTCAAGCTCCAATAAACTGAACAGAGAGTCAAGAAATTGGATTTTACGTACAAGGTCAAGGTCCGGCTGCTGATTCGAGGGATTCTGCTGGCTCTGCTCGGCCTGACCATGGCTGCAGCCGCTCAACAGGAAGAGAAAGAGGATCCTTTCAAGAAGTGGCTGGAAGAGGATGTTGCCTACATTATCTCGGCCGAGGAAAAGGATGTCTTCCGGAATCTGACCACGGAAGATGAGAAACTGGTTTTTATCGAGCAGTTTTGGAGGAGCCGCGACCCCGACCCGCGCACCGAGGAGAACGAATTCCGCAGCGAGCATTTCCGCCGCATCGCCTACGCCAACGACAAGTTCGCAGCCGGCAAGCCGGGCTGGAAGACCGACCGGGGGATGATCTACATCAAGTTCGGCCCCCCGCACCGCCGCCAAACCAATCCCATGGGAGGCCGGGTCTTCCGTTCTCAAAGAGAATTGATTTCCAGCGACCGCGAACGTCCCAAAGACGCCATGACTGCTCTTCCCTATGAGGTCTGGGAGTACCGCTATATCGATGGCATCGGCTCCGAGGTGACCTTTGAGTTCGTCTCCAAGGATGGAACCGCCGCCTACAAGCTGGCCTTGAGCCCCGAAGAGAAGGATGCCCTGCCGGAGGAGACCGGATCGAATATCGTCAAGAAAAGGAACCGCCGCAACGCCCTGCAGGTGTACGGCGGCAATCCGTTGGACCGCCTGGAGCGCTATGTGGCCGCTTTCAAGCCTTTGCCGGCTCGTCCGCCCCAGGATTTCGTCACCGCCCAGGTCCACTTCGACGAACTGCCCTTTACGATTCATGCCCAAGCCGGATTCGAATCGGACTCTCCCCACTGCGACTTGGCGGTGGAGGTGCCTCACCGGGCGCTGGCCTTCAACCGCGAGGCGGATGTCTACCGGGCGCTGGTCAATGTTGAGATTTTCGTGCGCGATGTGCGCAAGATCGTGGTGGGGCACCGGGCCACGGAACTGGAATCCCGCCTCGATCGGCAGCAGTTTCGCCAGCAGGTGGAAGAAAGTTCGGTCTACAAAACCCGCTTCAGCTTGCCGGCGGGCCGATACCTTTTTGAAATCTGGATCAAGGATGTGCTGGGCAATGCGGCCTCATTCCAGCATAAGCTGGTGGTAGTGCCGCAACCCGATTCACATACGCAACCATAGCAGTCTGAGACGGACCCGTTTGCCGGAGAGAGCCTTCGGGCCTCACCCGGAGACGGCAAACGATATCAACAACCAATCACGGAGGAGAGAATCGACCATGAGCCGATTGCTTCAAATCACAGCCCGGATCGGGTTGATCGCCTGCCTGCTGAGCCTTTCGGGCGCCCTGGCGCTGGCTCAATCCCAGGCCAGCACCGGCATTATCGAAGGGACGGTGCAAGATGAAAGCGGCGGCGTCATCCCCGGCGCCACCGTTACGCTCACCCAGACGGAAACGGGCTTCGAACGCGTGGCCATCACCGATGACGAAGGCCGCTTCCGAGCCCGCCTGCTGCCCATCGGCCCCTACCAGCTCAAGGCCGAGATGGACGGCTTCAAGACCTCGGAGCAGTCCTTGCGGCTGACGGTCGGCGCCACCCTGACCGTTCGAGTCACGTTGCAGGTGGGCCAGATCACCGAGACCATCACAGTGACGGGCACACCCCAGATCGAGACCAGCAAGTCGACCAACCAGGCCACCGTTCAGGAACGGGCCATCGAAGAGCTGCCCATCAACGGCCGCGACTTCCAGAGCTTTGTCTTTCTGACCCCCGGCACCGTACAATCGGGACGCAACACCGTCTCGCTGGGAGGCGGCAAGGGCATCGAGACCAACTTCCAGATCGATGGCGCGGACCGCAACAACGCCTTCTTCGGCGGCCAAAGCGGCGGCGACCGGCCTCCTTTCACTTTCAGTCAAGAGGCCGTGCGCGAATTCGTGGTCCTGAGCAACGGATTCAGCGCCGAGTTCGGCCGTTCGGGCGCCGGGCTGGTCAACGTGGTCAGCAAGTCGGGAACCAACAACTTCCACGGCAGCGTTTTTTACCTCTTCCAGGATGCCGACTTTCTGGCCAACGAAAGAACCCGCAGCGTATCCAGGCTCAGTTCCGTCGGCGGTGTCAGCGTCGGGGGACTGGATCGGGGACTGCGCCCCATCTCATCCATCAACGAACGCGACCGGGAGCCGGTGGGACGTCGCCACCAGTTCGGAGGCAGCTTCGGAGGCCCCATCGTCAAGGACAAGGCTTTCTTCTTCTTCTCAACCGAGCACCAGTTCTTTGATCAGCCATTGATTGTGGACTTCTTCCTGGATGCCCAGGAGCAAGCCATCGCTCCACCGGAATTGCTGGCGTTGCAAGGCGTGTTCACCAGCACGGACGACGCCTACGTCTACAACGGGCGTGCGGACTTCAATCCCAACTCCTCCAACAACTTCAGCTTCCGCTACACCTTCACCGATTCAGAGCAGGTCAACGGGACCACCACAGGCACGACCAATGACGCGATTTCGCGCAACGGGCTGGAGTTGAACGAGACCCAGCAGCTGGTGGCCAACTGGAACGCCGTCATCACACCGCGACTGGTCAACGAGTTTCGCTTCAACTACCTTTTCGAGGACCGACCGCGCTTTTCCAACGTCAGCGACGTGACCTCCGACGTGACTGTCTCCGGCTGTTGCGATCTAGGCGGAATCTTCTTTTTGCCCATCCCGGAGGACGACGACCGCTATCAGGTTGTCGACAACCTGTCCTACAGCTTCGGCGCCCATGACCTGAAATTCGGCGTCGAGTACAACGACACGGGAGTGGATCAGGTCTTCCGAGGCAACTTCCGGGGCGCCTTCCGTTTCGGCAGCCTCCAGGATCTGGTCGATCAGCGTCCCAACCGCTACCGCCAGTTCTTCGGGCCCGGCGACTTGGTGGTGCGCATCCAGGAATGGGCCTTCTTCGTGCAGGATGATTGGAAAGCCACCCCCAACCTGACCATCAACATGGGCTTGCGCTGGGAGGGTCAATACAATCCCGAGAATGACCGGCCCAATACCGATTTTCCGGCCTTCGCCGACAAGCTGGTGGATGACACCGACAACTGGGCGCCTCGGCTGGGCTTTGCCTGGGATCCCTCCGGAAACGGCAAAACGGTGATTCGCGGTTCGGCGGGCATTTTCTACGCACGGACGCCCACCCTGCTCTTTTCCAACCCGCTGCGTGTCAACGGCGAGGTGACCAACGGCGCCACCTTGCAGTTCAGCGGGACGACTGCGGCTGGCCAAGTCCCCTTGGTGTTCAATGGAGACAGCTTCCCCGGCTTGTCGCCAGCCTTCGGCAGCCTTCAGGAAGCCGCCAACCTGCTGGGCATCGCATTGCCGGCCACTGGCAGTGTTCCCTTCGCCCGAGTCAACCTGCATGCCCTGGACTTCGAGAACCCTGAGAGCTACCGCTTCAGTGTCGGCTTCGAGCACGAATTGGCCTCCCAGTGGGTGACCGGCGCGACCTACAACCACGCCCAGACGCGCCACCGTCAGCGCCGCCGCGACCTCAACCTTTTCCGCGGCACCGTCAACTCCGTGGGACGCGAAGTCTTCGACACCCGCAACGGCAACCGTCCATTCATCAACATCACCTCCGATGACATTCGCCTGGTGGAGAGTTCGGCTGAGTCCGAGTACGACTCCCTGACCTTCTTCCTCAACAAGCGCTTTACCGGCAACTTCCAGTTCCAGGCCAACTACACCCTGGCCTATAACGACAGCGACGACGACAACGAGCGCAGCGCAAACGGCATCGGCAGCGTCAACGGGTTCGATCTGGCTCAGGACTTCAGTCGATCAGACAATGACATCCGCCACGCCTTCGTCTTCAACGGCGTGCTGGAACTGCCCTACGGCTTCCAGTTCAGCGGAATTGTCAACGCCAACTCGGGAAGGCCTTTTGATGCCTTGACCGGCAGCGACTCCAACTTCGACGGGAATTTCTTCGACTACGCTGCCTTCGTTGCCGATCCGGCTCTGGATGCCCAGGGAATTCCGACCGGCTGTGCTGCAGTAGCCGCCATCGGTGTGTCGGGTGACTGTGTCGAAAACCGGCTCATCGGCCGCAACCCCTTCAACAACCGGAAGTTCGTCAATGTCGATCTGCGAATCACCAAGAAGTTCAACTTCACGGACACCATCAACGCATCCGCCTTCATCGAGTTCTTCAACCTCTTCAACACGCGCAACTTCATCGTCGTGGAAGACGAGATCGACGACAACGAGTTCGGTGTCCCGGTAGCCCAGGCCGGCGATCCCTTCAATTTTCAGATCGGTTTTCGCTTTGACTTCTAGTCCCGTCGAAGAACTGACAAACCGGACTGACACGATCAGGCGGAGGACCCCCCAAGGGGTCCTCCGCCTCCTTTTTTTATGCCTCGCAGGAACTGCTCACCTCTCCGGGCAGGAGCCGGCCGCACCGCAAGAATCGCTGCCTGCTGAATTGATGCAGGCCAAGGATCTGATCTCAAGCCGACAGTTCGAGCAAGCGCTGGACGCCTTGCAGCGTTACAAGATTTCCTCTCCGCAAGACCCCCGAGGCTACTACTATGCGGGGATGGCACTGGCCGGCGGCGGACGCCTGCAGGAAGCTGCGGCCGAATTGCGGCAAGCTCTTCAGCTTGATTCAGACAGCTTTGCCGCCCGCTATGCCCTGGCACTGATGCTCTCCCGCCTCAATCAGCTCCCCGAGGCAATCGAGGTGCTGCGAGTCATTGAGGACGACGAGCCCCCCAGTCAATCGACGCCTGAACCCCTCTGGCTGCTGGCCGACCTGCATTACCGCCAGGAGTCTTTTCAGGACGCTCTGAGGGTCTTGGACCACTATGCCCGCATCGCACCCCAGGATCTGCGGCTCACCTTGCGCCGGGGCCAGATCGCCTTGCTGGAAGGCCGCTTCGACGATGCCGTGCAACTCTTCCGCCAAGCCCGAACCCAGCAGCCCGAATCGCCGGCCATCCACCACGGGCTGGGGTTGGCGCTGTGGCGCAGCAACGACTTGGACGAGGCACGCCAGTCCCTGCTGCGGGCCGTCGAATTGGCGCCCCAGCAGCCCGAATTCCTGCTCGACCTGGGAAAGCTGCTCGTCGAAACAGGCACAGCCTCTGAAGCAATCCCCTACCTGGAGAGGGCAACCCAAGCCGATTCACCCCCGGCCGAGGCCTTCTTCGAACTCTCCCGCGCCCATCGACGGGCCGGAAACCAGCCCGAGGCCAACCGCTATCTGGAGCGTTTCCGCCAGCTGCGCGACGAGCAGCAAGCCGGAATCGATCGCCAAGAGCAGCTTGGGACGGCTTTGCGGCGCGGCCAAGATCTGCTGCGCCATGGAAACGTCCGTCAAGCCCTGCAGGCATTCCAGCAAGCCGTCGAACAGGATCCGCAAAGCTGGCTGGCCCACAGCTACCTGTGCAAGATCTACCTCTCCTCGAACATGCTTTCCAATGCCGCTGCCCACTTGGCCGAAATGCAGCGCCTCGACCCGGAATCGGCGGAAGGAAACTTCCTGCTGGCCAGCTACCGTTACCGCATCGGAGACCATGCCCAGGCCCTGCAAGCCGCCCAAAAGGCCCGCTCCGCCCGCCCCGACTACGGCGAACTGCGCAACCTGTTGGGCAACATCTTTCTCGCCCTGGGCCGCCCTGAGGAGGCTGCCCGCGAGTACACCGCCGCCTTGCGCCTGGAACCCAGCCGAGAGGACTTCCGACTCAATCTCGAATCAGTCAAGAAAAAGGAGCAGAAGTAGGGCTCTCACCCTACAATGCCCCCATGAGCAACCAACACATCGGATTCATCGGGCTCGGAATCATGGGCCAGCCCATGGCCGGACACCTTCTCGATGCCGGCTATCCCCTCACCGTCTACAACCGCACCCCTTCCAAGACCGAAGACCTGGCAAACCAGGGCGCCTCAGTTGCCGACAGCCCGTCCCAAGCCGCCTGCCAAGCCGACGTCGTCATCACCATCGTCTCGGACACCCCCGATGTGGCCCAGGTGATCGAGGGTCCAGGGGGCGTCCTGGAGGGGATCTCTTCCGGTGCCGTGCTGATCGACATGAGCACCGTCTCGCCAGCCCTGGAGCAGCGCCTGGACGGCCTGCTCAGGCAAAAGGGCGCCAGCCTCATCGACGCACCCGTCTCAGGAGGGGACGTGGGCGCCCGCAATGCCACCTTGGCCATCATGGCAGGCGGCGATCAAAAGGCCTTCGAACGGGTGCGGCCGATCCTTGAGGTGATGGGGCGCAGCATCACCTACTGCGGACCTTCGGGCAGCGGACAGCTCACCAAGCTGTGCAACCAAATCCTGGTCTCGGTCAACCTGCTGGCCGTCTGCGAAGCGCTTTCGCTGGCCTCGCGCAACAAGCTGGATCCCATGACCATGATCGAAGCCATCCAGGGAGGTGCAGCCGGCAGCTGGCAGCTGGCCAACCTGGGACCCAAAATTGCTTCGGACGACTTTGACCCGGGCTTCATGATCGACCTGATGCAAAAAGACCTTCGGCTGGTCGCGGAAGCGGCGGGCGCATCGAACACCCCCTTGCCGGCCACCTCCCTGGTCCACCAGCTTTTCCAGTCCTCCCAGGCTTGGGGCGAGGGGCGGGAAGGCACTCAGGCCTTGGCAAAGGTTCTGCGGCGCCTGGCGTCCGGCTAAGCCAGGCGTCTGATCGACTAGGCTACAATCTGTAAAGGGGGTGAGCATATGTCCACCGCAACCGTTCGGATTCCTGAAGAAAAACGCAACCTCCTCAAGGTGATCGCCAGTTTGGAGGGGCGCAAAATGAGAGAAATCCTTTCCGAACTGGTAGATGAGTACATCTCCCGGCACCGCGAAACGCTGGACCTCCTCTCCCGCCCGGAATGGGTGGAGGCCATTGAACAGGGCAAGCTGGAAGTGGCTAAGGCAGTGAAAGGCAAGCCTCTGCATGAACTGGCGGATTGAGGTCAAGCCCACGGTCTGGGAGTGAAAAACAAGGCTTTTATTCAAGTCAAGACTTCGCCAAGAACCGATTTTTTCAGCCCGGAATGGTACAGTCCGGCCCACTGATGAGAGTTTGCGTACTGGGATCGGGCAGCAGCGGTAACTGCACTTACATTGAAACCTCCCGCACGCGCCTGCTGGTGGACGCCGGGTTCGGCCCCCGCAGCCTGTCGCGGCGCCTCAACCAAGCAGGGCTGCCCACCGACCGCTTTGACGCCCTGCTCGTCACCCACGGCCACATCGACCACTACGGAGGGGCCGCCTCCTTCGTCAAGCGCTACCGGGTGCCAGTCTTCAGCAACAGGGGCACCCGTCACGAGGTTGCTGCGCTGCAGGATCTGGACCGATGGGAAGCCTTTCAAAACGGGGTTCCCTTCACCATCGGCGATCTGACCGTCGAGGCCTTTTCGGTCTCTCACGATTGTGCCGACCCGGTGGGTTTCCGCTTTACCGAAAACGGCTTTTGCGGTGCCGTGGTCACCGACCTGGGCGAGATGACCCCCAGCGTCGAGCAAAAGCTGCGGGGCTGCGATTGGATGGTGGTGGAATCCAATCACGACGAGGAAATGCTGCGTTTGGGTGCCTACCCCTTTCGGCTCAAGCAACGTCTTTCTTCACCTATGGGCCACCTGTCCAACCGGGCCTTGGCCCGTTTCCTGCGTGACGGCTTCGACGGCCGCGCACGCCACATCTTCCTGGCCCACCTGAGCCGCAACAACAACCATCCCGACATCGCACTGGAGACTGCCCGCCAAGGCCTCATCTCCCGCACCCGCCAGTCTTTCCACGACCTTTGGGATCCCGTCCGGCTGCACTTGACGGACCAGGTGAAACCCTCCATAGTCGTCAATTTGTGACATTTGGGCACCGCTTCAGCGTGTTCGTTCGCCTCTGATGAGCTTCCAATAGTACTTTTCGATCTCTCTGTGATCTTCTGCTTCGCGTGTTTTGCGATACCGGATCTCGACTACTCCAACTGACCTTCCCTCCTCTATCGGCTGAAGCTTCCTGAAATCACGGATGAGTGCCTTGGCTGCGGCAAGCGTCCCAATACCGCTATAGCCTGCAAGGACAATAGTCCTGACAATCTCTTTGGTTTTGAACGGTTTGTCTATAATGAATATTAGCGCACAATCCTTAGCGTTTCGAATGATCTTGGCCGAAAAATCATGCTTGGGGATCCAATCCACCTTTACGATCAGATGGCCGTCTTTCTTGTGAAGAATGCCCAATCCCCTGGAATTGTCTGCGGGTGCTATGCTCAGCGCACTGCCTTTTCCCCTCTCGTCGTTCGGGGGCCAGACAAAAGCGAATGGCACCCGCCGTCGATTTCCTTCTGAGGAATCGAACGGTCTTGCGCCATAGTATCTGCTAAGAATGATTTCAGTAGCTGGATTTGATCGAGGCGATCCAATTACAACACAATTATGTCTTTTAATGGTATTTATTACGCGTCCTTCATTGGTTATATCAGAAAATGCAGAGAAGTTGCTGACACCAAATGCACTGCTGAGAAAGGCTCGGATCTCGCTCGTCGTTTGCTGATCATACAGATTGACTGATTCAAGGTCGGCAAAGGGCGGTGTCTCCATGGAAATAGTCTCGGCTACGAAAACACATTGTTTTGATTCTGCGAAGGGCGTCCAGAAGTCAATGGGCTCGAGCTTCAACAGATCTGAGACATCTAGGTCGAAGCGATCGCATATTTTCTCGATGACTGAACGATTTAGGGAATCCCAACTGCTCGACAACGCCTTGTCCAATGCACCACGGGAGATCCCAATACTTGCTGCGGTAAAATTGAGGCCGTGTTGCTGTATAAACTGCAAAAGCACCGGAGGAGTCTTAAATACGAGGTTCCGAGTTTTCATAAGGTCCTCAGCATAGGCAGCCCCGGCAAAGCTGTCAAGAGCAAGGCATTCATCCCTATGAACGTCTTGCTCAAGAACATCTTGCAAATGAAAGTTCCGTAGATAACCACTTGCATTGCGACCAATTTCTGCTAATATTCTAAGGGAGTGGATGTAGTAGTTGTAGAGAATCTGGCCGAATAAGTCAGTGAGAAGATCGGATCGAGAGGAAAAATGAGAGGCTCTGGCGTTTTCAAGGCTTCCATTGCAGCGATGCTGTTGGTAGGCTTTTTGTTGCTCACAGCTTCCTCAGTGGAGCAGCCTTACAAATCCGCCTTTCATGCAGCTCATAAGAAACATAAGTCAGAGTACAAGTCTTTTGTACACGGGGCTCTAAGAGACGGCCCAGCCCTTGCTCTCTACGCTGACACCCCGTCGGAATGGCAAAAGGCTGAAATTGTGCTGGTGGCAAACGACGAAATGGGATTGCAGGAATTGACCATCGCAGACGAAATGCATGAGCTGAGTGTCTCGTTGCCTTTGCTGGACTCCCAGAAATTCTATGAAGATCGAATCGTGCCATCGCAATTGTTTGGCCCCTTTTTCCGAAAGAAGTGCGATTGCACCTTGATGGAAATTTCAGCTATTGCCATCAATAAGAAGGGAATGGTGATGAGAGCCGCAATCACAATCTCGATGAATCGCTAGGGCACTATTCTCTGAGAATATCTGCGCAATAAGAGAGAGAAGATGGGTCGGTATGTCAGGGATGGGTGGTGTTTTAATGGCAGGTTTCTGGTATGTATTTCTTGTCCTGTCTGTGGGTTTGGCTGTCCAACATGGGCAAGCCCCCACCCACTCATGCTATGAGATCCAGAAGTTCAAATGGATCCCTTCCGTGGTGCAAAGTGGAGAGATCGGCTTCAGCCTTGAGGGGCTGACTCCGGAATGGACGCAAGCGATTCAACAGGCGGCAAGGCACTGGAATTCCTCCATCAGCCGGATTTCCCTTCAAGAAGTGGCACATGGGCAAAATCAAAAAGAAGCAAATGGACAAGAAAGCTTTCTCGCGGTTGGCCGATATCCCGAGGTCCTGCGGCACGTAGGTGTGAGAGAATTAAGATACAAGAGTCAAAAGGATGCCTTCGATCAACGCCTTGGAATAACTGTGCCGTTTCATCGGTTCGATCCGAAGACCAAAGAAAAGGGAGCCGTTTTGGGCATGGTCACTGTTTTCGACGGCGGGCGCGGCTGGTCTTTTGACGGTCATCCTGCTGGTGAGGAAATCGATGCGGTGACAGCGGCAATGCATGAGTTCGGTCATTGGCTCCTTCTGAGAGATCTGAGTGACCAAGAACCCCTAGCTGCATCCCCCTTTTCGTCCCCAGCCAGACGCCCCAATACATGCAGCAGGTCCATCATGTGGTGGCAGATCCCTCTAGGTGAAACGAAGCGTGGGATTGATGATGATGACATCGAAGGCGTGCGGAGAGCCTTCCGGTAGTTCTACTACAAACACTTTTTTAGGCCATGCATTATGTGGAGCTCCACATAAGCGCAGCTATGTGCAGTTGACTCTTATGTGCAGCCTTCCCTCTTTGAAGCCCGCCAGCCCAGCTTTCATGGGCCTTGAACTCTCGTGAACTCCACATAATTCTGCTCCGGTTGCCTCCTGGTGGGAGCATGCACCCAGGAGGTGAATCATGTTTGATCAGTTTTTGGGCCGCGAGTGCCTGCCGTTCTTGGAGCAGGGGCCGCTGGCGGGCTACCTGCCCGGTTTTTGCAGGCGGCTGTGCGATCAGGGCTACTCGCGGGAGACCATCCGGCGCTACTTGTCCCAGGCGTCGCACTTCAGCCGCTGCCTTCAGTCGCAGCGCATCCCGGTTCGGCGCCGCATGAGAGGCGACATCGACGCCTTCTTGCAGGAGCATTTGCCTGTTTGCCGATGCGAGGTGGTCGGGTTGCGGCACGACAAGGCCTACTCTTCGCTGAAGCGCCTGCTGGAGCACCTCTTGGATCAAGG
>JANQFM010000097.1 GCA_028277865.1 Acidobacteriota bacterium | reverse complement strand
CGAAACCAGCGGCATTTAATTCCGGTGTTCCTGCCAAGTTGGGTGATTTCACACAGGCGTGGGTCTTTTCAGGGAGGGTCTGGCCGATTGAGTGCCTGCTGATCGTCCAGTAGAGGCAGCGGAAATGGCCTCTGAGGTGCATAAGAATTCTCTGAGAACAAACGACTCGATCCGGCCCGCCACTCCGCAGGGGTTGGCTCCCAGGCGGGCTGCAATGCGAATGCAACGGTTGGGCCGTTGATCGGGCTCAGCAGGATTAAGCCAATGATCACAACACAGATTCCGCACCAAGAAATCAATCCGGCCATGGCTCCGCTCACCACTACACACGCCGGAACGCCCAGCCCGCAGTACTCCATCACAGTCAGGCTGGAATGTCCCCACAAGCCCGGCTGGATCGCCCGGGTTGCAGGCGTGATAGCCAAGCTGGGAGGAGCAATCCAGGCCATCGACCTGGTCAGCATTCACAAGTCCAGGAGCCTGCGGGATTACACCATCGAGTGCACCTCCGCCGATCAGGAGCAGGCCATGATCGAAGCGCTCAGGCAGATCGAAGGAGTCCAGGTCTGCTCCGTGTCCGACAATACTTTCCTTCTCCATATGGGAGGCAAGTTGGAGGTTTTTTCACAAGCGCCCTTGAGGACGCGCTCCGACCTGTCGATGGCTTACACTCCGGGAGTCGCTCGGGTCTGTACCCGCATTCACCAGGACCCGCGTACCTCCTTCAACCTCACCATCCGCAAGAACTGCATCGCTGTCGTCTCGGATGGCAGCGCTGTGCTGGGGCTGGGGAATATCGGAGCAGAGGCGGCCATGCCGGTCATGGAGGGCAAGGCCATCCTTTTCAAGGAGTTCGGGGGGGTGGACGCCTTTCCGCTCTGCATCGCCAGCCAGGACACCGAGGAGATCATCCGATTCTGCAAACTCATCGCCCCCAGCTTCGGCGGCATCAACCTGGAAGACATTTCGGCACCCCGCTGCTTCGAAATCGAAGATCGGTTGGCCCAAGAGCTGGACATCCCGGTCTTTCACGACGATCAGCATGGGACAGCCGTCGTGGTGCTGGCGGCCTTGATCAACACCCTGAAGATCACCGGCAAGAAAGCCGCCAAGATGAAGGCGGTGGTGGCCGGCGCCGGCGCTGCCGGTTATCAATGCACCCGCACGCTGGCCCACTTCGGGCTGGCCGACATCGTGGTTTGCGACAGCCGGGGCGCCATCCACCCGGGAAGGGAGTTCCCAGGCAATCCGGCCAAGCAATGGCTGGCACACAATACCAATCCGCAGGGCTTGAAGGGCAGCCTGCAAGAGGTTCTGGCCGGGGCCGACCTCTTCTTGGGCCTCTCAGCCCCCGGACTGCTGGCGCGGGATGACGTACTGGCAATGAACCCCGATCCCATCATCTTCGCCATGTCCAATCCGACCCCTGAGATCATGCCGGAAGAGGTTGAGGGGGTGGCGGCGGTGACGGCCACCGGCAGAAGCGACTACGTCAACCAGATCAACAACGTGCTGGCTTTCCCCGGCATCTTTCGAGGCGCCCTTGACGCCCGGGCTTCGGAGATCAACGACGAGATGAAGCAAGCCGCCGCCTTTGCCATTGCCGAGGTGATCGCCGAGGATGAGCTGTCCCCCGACTACATCATCCCCAGCGCCTTCAACCGCATGGTCTACCAAAGGGTGGCCATGGCGGTTCGGCGAGCGGCGCATCAAAGCGGCGTGGCGCGCAGGATGCCCAAAGGCATCGGGATTCACGCTTGAAAGCGCGTCGGAACCATGCGCATCAACGGACGATCCGTCGGAATGCGCCACTTATTACTGGAAGAGCCCTTAGACCGGATTCTCACGGTCTGTCTACCAGGTAGCCGCCATCATCTGCCCTGACTGCGCTGCGCACCTTTGCCGGGACGGCGCTTGCGGCTTCCCGCTACGACAGACCGTGAGAAGGATGAATCCGGGTTAGAAAAGCTCGTTGATGACCGCGGTAATGGGGCTGAAGACCATCACCGAGCCCGAGCCGTTGCCTCCCCACAGAAGGCCGACTGCGTTGGCGTTGTTGCCGTTCTGGATGAAGACCGGCGAACCGCTGTCGCCGCCTTGTGACATGGGAGGCCCGCTGGCCACGACGATGGTTTGGCAGAGGAGGGTGACGTTGGAGCCGCCGACGTTGACATCGGCGCAAGTCTGGACGACTTGGCCGCGGCGGCAGCCTGAAGTCCTGCCCACCTTGGTGACCGTCTGGCCGGTGAAGGCTGTGCTGACGGCGTTGATCGTCAGGCTGCCGTTGATTTCGCGGTCGTTGGCGCCGCCGCCGTTGCAGGTCACGGTGCGGGCGATGCGGCCCTGGTTGCCGAGGCCGCTGGAGTTGTAGCGCACCCGGGCCGAGTCGCTGCGGCGGCAGCGGCGGCCGAAGGGGCAAGGCGTCACATTGTAGACAGGATCGAACAGTTCCGTGCCGATGCTTCCCCCGGAGGCGTCTTGTGTGTAGGGAGTGCCTTCGGTGCCGCCTTGAATGCTGGTGCAGTGGGAGTTGGTGATGAACTCCGTGGCGCCGTTGACGTTGTAGCCCAAAGTGCAAAGGAATCCAGGGAATCCGATCTCGACCCCGCCGGGGATGGGCCGCACAGTGTCGCGCAACGAAACGTGGCGGACGAATTCGGGCACTTCATCGATGATGACGGCATCCGGGTCAGGGCTCAGCCGGATGAGCTGGCGCCGCAGCATGGCTTTGAACCTCGGGTGGATGTCTTGGTCGATGCTCACCCGAACCCGGTTGGAGCGCTCGTCGACATCCAGTGCCACCACTCCGTCGAAAGAGAGGGCCGTACGCAGATCGGCCCTATAGCCCTGAAGCGTCCGAAAATCATAGTCGCCCCGATGGATGATGACGTCCTTGTTGATGGCCCTCAACCTGCTTTCCGAAGAAGAGTCAAGCAGGTAGACATGCGGGCGGCCATCCTGGTCATAAAAAATGCCGCCGAAACCAGGAACTTCCTTGGACAATTTCATCATCTCGGAGTCCGGGTCAAGGGGCATTGCGGCAGTCTCGATCTGAGCCGTGACCGAGGAGACCCCCAGCAAGAATGCCACTGCAAAAACAAGAGCCAGTCGATTTTTCTTACTCGTCACACTAAACCTCCCTACGTTGTTTTGGTTTGAACATCATCCCGCCTTGGCACGCCAGCCACTCCCTGACAAACACTGCCCCCAAAAGCCTCATCCAAGACGTCGGGTTCCCCTCCCGAAGGCAGAGCCGACATCCTGCAGC
>JANQFM010000023.1 GCA_028277865.1 Acidobacteriota bacterium | reverse complement strand
TGCACGCTGAGGTCAACATCGGCAATTCGATCATCATGCTGTCCCCCGAAATGGCCCAGTGGGGGAACAAGAGCCCCCAGACGCTTGGCGGGACCGCGGGTGTCAGACTCTGAACTGCGAACTGCGAACTGCGAACTGCGAATCGCTCACTCCGTCCTCAGTGCCGCATTCGGATCCACCCTGCAAGCACGCTGGGCGGGAAGGTAGCAGGCGGCCAGTGCAACCGCAGCCAGTGCCCCTGCAACCAGTGCGAAAGTCCTGGGATCGGTGGTGCTGACCTGAAAAAGCACTCCGGCCAGGATTCGATTGAAGGCCACGGCCCCCGCCATTCCCAGCACAATGCCCAACCCCACCGTGGACATTCCCTGGCGCAGCACCATGCCCAGCAGATCAGCCTTGCCCGCCCCAAGGGCCATGCGGACGCCGAACTCCTGGGTCCGTCGGCTGACCGAATAGGCCAGCACTCCGTAAACTCCCACCGAGGCCAGCAAGAGAGCCAAAGCGGCGAACATGCCCACCAGTTGGGCCATGAAGCGTTCCTGGGCCAACACGTTCGAAATGATCTGAGCCATGGAACGAAAGCTGAAAGGTGCAATTTCGGGATCCAGAGCTGCCACCTCGGCGCGCACCGTGTCGCTGAGCAAGAGCGGATCCCCATCGCTGCGCAGCACCACCCTCATGAAGCGCTCTCCGCGCTGGGAGTGGGGTTGATAGACCTGAATCGGCGCGGCTTCGTCCAGGCGCTCGAACTTCTCGTCTGCGACCACGCCCACGACCGTCAGCCAAGGGGAGTCTCTATCAGGCTTGGTAAGCTTGATGCGGTGCCCCAGCGGTTCGGCGTGCTCGAAGCGGCGTGCGAAGGCCTCATTGATGATCACTACTCCCTGACTGCCCCCAACGTCCGTTTCCAGGAAATTTCGGCCTTTCACCAGTGTGACGCCCATGGTTTCCAAGTATTCGGGCGTGATGGAGCGGTGCCGGAACTCCCTCACGTACTCTTCTTGACCTTCAATCGTGGAATCAGCTGTCCAAGTGCCTCCGGCAAGGGGCAGCGCCGAAGCGGCGGCAGCCAAGCGTATGCCCGGCAGGCCGGAGAGCCTGCCGACCAGCTGGTCGCAAAAGGCCACCGCCTGGGCCGCGTTGTAACGGCTGCCGGGCAGAGACAGGTTGAAGGTCAGCAGGTTGCGGGGATTGAATCCGGGATCCACTGAGCGCAATTCCATCAAGCTGCGCAACAGCAGCCCGGCAGCGATGACCAGCATCAGCGACAAGGCCACCTCGGCAGTCACCAAAGCGCCCCGCAATCTCCCCTGCCCCAAGCCGGACCCCATCTGACGCCCGCCCTCGTGCAAAGCGGATCGCAGATCTGTGCGGGTGCTGCTCCAAGCTGGCGCCAACCCGAAAAACACCGCCGTTGCCAGCGCCACCGCCAGGCAAAAAAGCAGCACGTTGCCATCTATTCCGACATCCCAAATGCGGGGCAGATCAGGGGGCGCAGCTGCTTTCAAGGCCGCCACGGCTGCCCAGGCCAGCCCCAGCCCCAACAAGCCGCCCAGCAACGCCAGCATCAAGCTTTCGCCCAGCATCTGGACGAACAGCCGCGCACGCCCTGCGCCCAGTGCGCCCCGGATGGCCATCTCTCGGTAGCGTGCTGAGCCTCGGGCCAGCAGAAGGTTGGCCACGTTGGCGCAAGCGATCAGCAACACCGCGCCCACCGCCGCCATCAGCACCCACAAAGTTGCACGGGATTCGCCCACCACCCATTCGTGCAAGGGCGTCAGGCCCGCCCCCATCTGGGTGTTGGTCTCGGGGTACTCCTTTTCCAGGCGTTTGGCGATCAGCTCCAATTCAGCCGAAGCCTGCTCCAGCGTAACGCCCGGCTTGAGGCGTGCAATGGGACGGATCCAGTGGGCCCGCCGCGTCCAGACCGCCACTCCGATGACCTGGGGATTCCATTGGCTGGGCAGCCAGATGTCGGCATCGGCATCGTGAACGCGAAATCCCGCTTCCAGCACGCCCACGATCTCAACCGGCGAACCGTTCAGGATCAGGTTCTTTCCCACCGCCTCTGGATCGCCCCCGAAGTGACGCAGCCAAAATCCGTGCGACAGGACGGCCCCGCTGTTTTCGCTCTGCCAGGTTTCTTCGTCGCGAAAGAGCCGTCCCGCCACCGGTTTGGCACCCAGCAGGGAAAAGAAATTCCCGGTGGCGCTGGCGCGGACGATCTGGCTCACTTCTCCATCTGCGCTCCAGGTGATGAATCCAGGGCCGAAATAAGCCGCCACGTCCTGAAAGACCGTGCTTTGCTGCTTCCAGTCCAGAAAATTGGCTGGCGCCGCCGAGTTGCGCTCCCATCCCTTGAGGGGGTTGGACTCCCAGAGCTGCACCAGTTCGTGGGGACGCTCGAAGGGCAAAGGGCGCAGCAGCACGGAATTGAGGACGCTGAAGATGGCCGTGTTCGCGCCGATGCCCAATGTCAGGGTGAAAAGCGCCACCAAGGCAAAGCCGGGGGTACGCATCAGGCCGCGCAATGCGAAACGCAGGCCGGTGGGTAGGGAGCCAAGCATAAGATGCAATCCTTTCTTGGAATGGGGAGAAAACCGCATCGGGGGAGGATCGGCAAAGCCGCTGTTGCGTCGGCGCCAACCTTGTGCGCGCAGGACAAAGCCATTGGCCAGAAGACCGAACAGAGCCTTCAAGAGGTAGCCGCAGCGCCTCCGGGCGGAGCCTTGCTCGCCCATCCCGTCCTGGAACATCAATGTCATCTCAGCACCGAAGCGCTGACGATGGCCTGGGGGAAAAGCGCGCAGCCAGAATCGGAACAAGCGCAGGGGCCAGCTACTGGATGAAAGCATGCTTGCTGACTCCTAGCGGCGTACCAGCCCGTAGTTGCGTGCCGCCTCGACCAGGTAGGCCAGCCGGTTGGACTCCAATTCGACAATGCGCCGGCCCAGGGCCGTGAGCTGGTAGTACCGTCGGCGTTCGTCATCCTGGTCGGCCTGGGGGCGCGAATCGCTTTCCTCAAGCCATCCGTCGTCCAGCAGGCGTCCCATCCATCGGTAGAGCGTCCCCGGATCCAGCCTGACCTTTCCCCGCGAAAGCCCCTCGACCTGCTTCTTGATGCCATAGCCGTGGCAGGGCCCGGAAATCAGCGAAAAAAGGATCAGGTAGACGGTCGGCTTAAGCGGCAAGTGCTGTTCGGCCTGAGCGATCCGTTCGTCGCGCGCCATCAAAATCCTCCTCAAATTCAATACAGGCAAAATACCTCTATTCAAACTGCCTCTAAAATACGGAGGTGTCCACGACAAAGTTCCCTAAATTCAGAACTCCTGCTTCGAACGAATTTGATTTGATACCGAAGGCGGTGTCGACAGGGAGCCCCCGCATCTTGCGGGCCTCTGCTGTGTGGGATCCCTGTCCTGGCAGGCGGGCAGATCCAGACCCCAGAGGCCCGCAGGATGCGTCGAAGTAGCGGACCCTGCGCAGCTTTTCAAAGGGGAATCAGCCCCGAGGTGACCAGTAGCTACAGTTCACGGAAAACGTTCGGAGTGCTCGCGGCGGATCTGAATCCAGGTTTCAAGGACCGTTTGGTTTGGGCTGTGGGAGCTTCGGCTGAGTCAAACCGGGGAAACCCTGGTTTTCCGGGTCACCCGGCAAATGGGGAGGTAGGGCCAGAACCGCCGTTGCTCTGAAAGTCTTTGAGGAGGTATTTTCCCCATTTCTGGCATCAGGAGAATCCGGATCCGCGTCAGCGTACCTCATTTTGCCCGCTGAACCAGCAGGCGGAAGGAGCCAGCGAGGTGACCTCCCCATTTACCGGAAGACCCGGTTTTCTTTGCCAACGGATAAAGACCTTCTACGGCACCTTCGGCAATGCCGTGCGCACCCAGATCTGGATTGCCGTCTGCGTCTACGACTCAAGAAGTTTTTGCACTTCGGGCTTTGGATGGATCTTGAAGAGGCGCGCGGCAGGGCTTCCAGCTGCTCCAAAGGGCCGGATAAGGGCTCGGATCGGTTGATTCGCGGCTCGGCTTGCTTGAGCCTTTCCTCCTTCGCCTCTGCCTCCTCTTATTGGGGCTCGTCCCTGTGGAGCGGTGTTTGTCGCCGGCAGCGTTGGCATGGTTTGCTGCGGATCACGAGTTCTGAAAAAAGCGTTAGAATGTGCGGTTAGGTAAGCCATGCAAGACGAAGCCTCGGTGCCTGCAAAGCCAGGCAACGCCTCAATCCACCTTGAGGAAAAACTGCATCGCGACAATCTGGACCTCAACAGGGCTGAGTACGCCCTTCAGCACATTTATCTCAGGTCGCAGCCCACTTACTTGACCATCGTGCTGGGCAACGCCTGCAATATCTATTGCCCGCACTGCTACCAGACAAAGAATGGGGACAATCTGCTCAGGCCTCCCCAAATCGGCCGCGAGCTGCGACGCGAGTTTATGGGCCTTTACCCATACCTTTCCACGTTGCGCCTGCAGGGGGGCGAGGTCTTTGCCTTGAAGGGATTCCGAGAGCTGTTGGAAGACATCTCGCTGACGGTCAGCCGACCGATGGTCAGCATCAGCACCAACGGGACCCTGATCAACGAGGAGTGGGCAGAGCGGATCGTGCGCACACCCTTTCAGACCGTGACAGCCTCCATTGACGGAGCAACGCCGGAAACTTTCAGAAGGCTGCGCCGGGGCGCCGAGTTGGAATCCGTGCTGAGAAACATGGGGCGAATCCAAAATTGGAAAAAGAGGCTCGGCACAAGCTTGCCGCGTCTGGACTCCTTTTTTGTCATCATGCGCTCCAACTTTCGAGAGATCCCTGACTACTTGCAGCTGATGAAAAGCAATGAAATCAAGGACGTCGTCCTCCAGACCCTGCTTACAGACGAAAGGAACCTCAGCCGAGAGCCGACGCTGGCCGATGAAATCCTCTCAGGCCGCGACGAAGTGCGGGAGCTTCACTCGCTGCTTCAGGAGGCGCTCGGGCGGGAGCGCAGGCATTTTGCCAGCCTGCGCTTGAGCGGCCTGCGATCGCTCTTCGAGGAAAACGGCCTGGACGCGTCCTTCCTCCAGGAAGAAGTCTTCGGGCTCTATCCGGATGATCGAAAAGGCGGCGATTCCAATACCTCCGCCCGAGTCGGCCAGGCCTCGCAAGGCAGTCCAAGCCAAAAAGCTTGTGCCGAAGGCCGGGAAATCGAGCTTTGCCCCAATCCCTGGTCGACCCTCTTTGTCACCGAAAACGGCGATGTCTCATTGTGCTTCCAGTCGGCGCCGGTCGGCAATCTCTACCAAACGCCCCTGGCCGGCATTTGGAACAGCCCCCAAGCCCTGGCCAAGCGCAGCCGAATGATCTCCGGAGAGTACCTTTCCTCAGGATGCTCGAAGCTGTGGTGTTCCTGGAGGGAAGGAAAGAGCTCCAAACAGCCCGGCAAGCAAGAGATTCAAGCCTTGCGGAGCCGATTGAATGATTTGACGGCGCGGGCTCTCCCGCCGCAGCCAGCTCTTCAAACACCGCAAATGCCTTCGCGGCTCAAGGCCGTGCGGCGCCTACTGAGCGCCAAAGAGCAAAGGATTGCTGAGATGGAGACGACTGTCTCAGAGATCGTTGAGGCCAACCAACAATTGCACGCAACAGCCCAGAAGCACATCGATCATCTGGAATCGAAGATTGTGCAGATGGAGGACACGTCCAGTTCGCAAGGTGAATACAACCAGCAATTGCATGAAGCGGCCCAAAGGCATATCGACCATCTGGAATCAAAGATCGCCCAGATGGAGGACGCTTTCAGCCGATTCCGCCGAAAGCCTCTCGTGCGGGCAGCTTCCGCCCTTTCCAGCCTGCTGGAAAAAATCAGGAAGCTATTATCTTCCGCTTCATGAAGAAATGTCCAAGGGCTGTGGTGGGGCGGCTTGGAATCAGTGCAAGTCCGAAGGCTGGAAAAGCCTGATGCCCGCCAACCGCTCGAAATCACGATCAGCTGAAGCGATCGCATGAATCCCTCCTTCTTGAGCGGCTGTCGCCAGAATCGAGTCATTGGTGAGGAATCCATGCTGCTTGCGGACTTTCTTGGCACGCAAGAGCGATCTCAAATCCAGTGGTGTGACCTCGACCGCCATCAAAGGGATCTTTTCAATCTGCTCGTGATAGAGGTTGAGTTTCCGGACGGTCTCCGGCTGGCGGCGAAGTTTCCGGGCCACGTTGCCAGGCGATACCAGGCCTTTCGCCACAGCCTCGATCATCATCAGGCGGTGTGTGGCCTCGGCCAGGGCGACGATCGACGTCAGCCCTCTCAGATCGCCTTGCTCACAGCGCTCCAAAAGATCTCGGCAATCTTGGGAAACACCGGTGAAGTGATAGATAAAGATGGTGGCGTCGATGAAAACGCGGGTGCCGCTTTCAATCTGGTCAAGAGTCAAACAGGCCTTCCTCTTCTTCGATGATCCTTTTCACTTTAAGCGGTTCTAAAGGCAAAGACGCCCAACTTTCCGCCACAACTTCGCTTCGGCGTTTCCGGCCTTGCTGCAGAAAGTAGCTCTCCAAAGCCTCACTGAGAATTTCGCTGATCTGTTTGTTGCGGCGAGCTGATTCCAGTTTTACCTGCCGGAACAGGGCAGGCTCCAAAAGGGTGCTGATTTTCTGCCTCATCATGATCAAGATTCTAACTTGATGGCAAGATGGCGTCAAGATACTCATTCAAATTCAGGGTGTTGACGTAATTTGATCTTTTTTCTTATTCTTTGCGGCTTTGCGTGAAACTCTGGAATCCGTCCGGCATATGCTACTTTGAGCCTTTTAGCTCGACATTCAAGGCTGAGGGAGTGGCCGTGCAAATCTGGACACACATTCCGCATCCCGTGCAGGAGGCCTCATCCACCTGAACCCGCCCGTCGTTCAGCTGCAGAGCTCCTGGCACAGGGCACTCGCCCACACAGTAGTCGCAGGGCTGGCCCATCGCCGCCCAGCACAGTGACTCGTCCAATCGCGCGGTCCCCATGCGCACTTGACTTGTCGGAATGACGCGCAGAGCTCCTGACGGGCAGGCTTGGGCGCAAGGAAGATCCTCGCACAATCGGCAGGCCCTGTCGCGGGGAAGGATGGCCGGAGTTCCGTTGGCCGTCCCGTAGGCAGGCCCCAAGGGCAGGATGACATCGTAAGGGCAGGCCTGAGCGCAATCGTCGCAGCGAGTGCAGGCCTTCAGGAAGCGGTCCTCCTCAAGGGCTCCTGGCGGACGCAGGAACTCGGGCAGCATGTCGGGTGAAGGAGTGGGGCCAGGGTTGCGCAGGGCGTCCTGGAAAAAGGTGAAGAGTTGGCGGCGAGTGACTGATGGCATGGATCCAGTTGTCAGTTGTCAGTTGTCAGTTGTCAGTTGGGGAGCCTAGCTAGCTAGTCCAAAGTCCAAGGTCCAAAACATCAGCTTCTCTTCCCCCTCTTGCGTCTCTGCGCCTCTGCGTGACCTGACTCCTGACTCCTGTTTCCGTCTCCTTTCCCTCACATCCCTGTCCTCATTTCCATGGGCTGGGCGAGCAGCCAAAGGTTGACGGCCGTGATCAGGAGCAGGAAAGCTGTCGAGACCAGGCGGGCCTGCAATGGGATGGCTGGCAGCGAACTTTGAGTGGCCAGGTTGCGGTGGGCGCGTTCGGTGGTGCGCAGGGCCACCAAGAGGCCCACCAGCACCAAGACGATCTGAAGCGCCCAGATGAAATCGGGGGAAGCCAGCGGAACCGGAGTCCAGCTTGCTGTTTGAAAAAGGTTGAGGCCGCTTCCCATGGGATCTGAGAGGACCGGCAAGAAAGCTCCTGCCTCGATCAAAAAATGCCCGGCGTTGTGGGCCAGGTGGTACATCAAGGCCACCGCGATGAGTGGGTAGGCGTAGCGGCTGGCTGTGCTCCATACAGAGCTTTGGCGCCCGCCTCCGGACAGACGAGCGGCGATTGCGCTAAAAGCCAGGTAGATCAAGCCCGGCAGCACCAGGATCAAGGCCATGCCCAGGCTGAAGGCGGTCAGATAGCGCAGCCCCGTCAATCCGCGCATCCAGGCCAGGGCCTCGCCCCAGACAGGGGTCATTGTGAGGCCGTGGAATGAAGTCAACGAGATCATTACCAGAGCCAGGACTGCCTCGTCGCGGCGAGGCTTTCGGATTCCGTGCAAATCGGCGGCCCAGGGGCGCAGATTGATGGTGACGTTCTGTTTGGTGCAGCTCTTGACGCACTCGGTGCAGACCGTGCAGTAGGTGTTGCTG
>JANQFM010000016.1 GCA_028277865.1 Acidobacteriota bacterium | reverse complement strand
TCGACGTACAGACAGTACGCCTGCGCGGGCCTCCGTCGCGACGCCTTGCCAGGACGGCCCTTGCGGCTCCTCGCGACGACAACCCGTGAGAAATCCGGGTTAGTGAGCGCAGCGAACAATCGTCCGCCCTGGCTTTTTGCGGCTCCTCGCGACGGCAACCCGTGAGAAATCCGGGCTTGGCCGCTGGGCTGCCTACTTTTCGACAATGTTGATTCGAACGGTGATCCCGCCGACGACCTGCCTTTGCCGGTCGCGTTGCACAAGGTTCACCTCGACGACGTCACCCGGCCGGGCTTCACGCGGGGCGCGAATCCTCAATCCCACATTGATCCGGGTTCTTGGACGCAGCCCGATCGGGAATCCGCTGATCATTCCCGGACGGAATGTGATCGCACCCTCTGTTTCGTCGCCTTCCGCCAGATCGGCTTGACTGGCCAGGAATTCAGCTTCCGTTTCGGCGGGGGGCTGCAAGGCTTCGGCCCCGATGTCCAGGGACGAATCCCGCGCCAGATTCAGCAGCACCCGGTCGGCAGTCAAATTGGGGGCCGACAGTTCGACTCTCGCAGGTTCTAGAAAGCGCAAGCGGGGCCTGGGCTGCGGGCGGCCTCTGACCGAGGGCACTTGCACTTGGCGGATCGAACTTAAAAGCCTTCTGGTGACAGCGGGATCCCGATGTACGATCGAGACGGGCAATTGCGGCCAGCCTTCAGGCCTGCGGACTTCGACCCTGTACAAGCTTTGCTGGAACTGGAATCGGCTGCCGAGCTGGAAGGGGACGACTATTGAATCGTCGGGGACAAGATCTACGACGGTCAGGTTTTTCTGCGCCAGATTGTTGTGCTCCCAAACGTGACGGCCGCTTGGCGAGACATCCACCGGCGTGTAGACGGAAGCCAGCCAGCAGGCATGCGTGCCCGCAGCCGGAACCTGGGCGGCCGGCCACTTGGCTTTGACAACAGTGGAGGCTCCGGCAGCCAAGTTGAAACCCACCGCAGCACTGACAAAGGGCACAAAGTCGCCTGGGTAGACGAATTGGGTGCCCGCCCAGGGCTTGACATTGAAGGTCACCACAAAGGCTCTGGCCGTTTGGGTGCCCCGATTGTGTACCCTGGCGTAGAACCAGTTGTCTTGGCCGAATTCGGGCGGCTCATGGGCCGTGCCGTTGTCGTCGCTGTTGCGGATCCACAAGTCGGGCGAATTCCAGAAATTCGGCCCCCCGTACAGGTCCGCGCCGGGATCTCCCAAGGCGTCCCGGATATACAGGTCGGCGCCTGAACTCACCGGCAGGATTCCCCGGTCGTGGAAGCTGTCTAGCATTTCCATGAGATGCCTGCCCAGGCAGTCGTCCAGTGCGGCATTGGTTTCCATGACAGCTTCGGCGGCATCGGGCATGGTTGCATCGGCAGCCGTTGCATGGTGACTGAGGATGAGCGTCTTGAGCAACGCGTCGCGGGCGGCCTGCCTGTCGGCCGGATTGACCGAATCGCCGCCGATGCTGCGGTAGATGTTCCACAGGGCGGCAGACCAGATTTCACCGTCGGCATGGACTTGGTTGACCCAACTGGCTGGATAGGTTTTTGTGCCGTCGACGCGGCGCAATCCGCCCATATCCCCGAAGATCCAATCCTCGAAGACCTCCCGTTGAAATCCGCCTCCATGGTCGGCAAAAAAGACGCAAGCCAAGATGTCCCCGAACCCTTCGCCCATGGCGCGGGTTTCTTGACGGCCGGTGACAGGGCTGGTGACGCCCCAGCCCGGCACTTGGGCGTGCTGGATGGCGTGCCCGTACTCGTGCAGCACAACATCGCCGTCCGAAGCGCGCTCCGGCCTGCAGGGCCCCGAATCGCCAAAGCGCATGGCGTCTTGAGACGGGGAGTAGCTGGCGCCTGTGCCGGGCGAGCCGAAGCGGACATCGGCGTCGATTTGACTGTTGTGGGCTGTTGTGATGCCCAGGCTCTGGATGTACCTTTGAATGGTGTCGGTATGGTAGTAGACATTGACTGCGTCAAACCTCGCATCGTCGCTGGGATAGTTGAAGCCGTTGGGATTGGCCTCTGCAGGGGGAGTGACATTGGGTGCGGCGATGTCGGTGATTCTGATAAAGGGCCCGTCGAGATGGTGAACGCCCGATGACAAAGTGAGGTCGCGCAAAGTCCTGCTGACCCTCTGGGCATTGATGACGGCCAGGGACGAGCCGGAGAATCCGCAAGTTGCGGCTGCATTAGGATCGCGCAAAGCGGCGTTGTTTGCGGTGACCACCGGATTGGGGTCGAAGACCATGCCCGTGCCGTCGGGCATGCGGACCAGCAGATCATCCGTCTTCAGGATGGCCTTGCTGTAGGCATCGACGACGATACGCCAGTCGTGCAGCGGATCCTGTGTCAGGATCGTCACGACATAGGCCAGCCGGAGTCCGTCCGGGGTCGGGAAGAACATTTCTTGCGGCCTTTCCCCCTTGGCCCGCAACTGGTGCTCCCCGATCGACTTGGAGGCTGCCTGAACAGCTGCCTTGGCCGTGATTTTCTTGGCGTCCTGAGCAGGCGCCATGATGGGCGCCTTGGCGCACTGGTTCAAGTTGATCTGCTTGACTCGACCTGCTTTGTCCAGCCGCACAACCACCTCAGAGCCCAGCACGGGAACGCCCTGCCTTCGCTCCTGAAAGCGCATGACCGTTCCGATCGGCGTCTGGACGTCTTGATAGCAGGCCAGGTCGCCCTCAGAGAGTTCCAAGGAAAGGTCTTCAGCGTGCTCAAAGAGGAACTGCTTCACCGAATCTTCGGCACTGTCCCCTGAAGGCAGCGAAAACTCACCGCGGATTTGCTTGGGGATCCCTTGGTGCTGCCCCCAGCGGACGTCGCCCTTTTCCAGAATTGATTTCTGACTCATTTTGATACCTCCTATGCATTCCATTCGTGCAGGCAACAGAGCCGACTTCAACGGGGAATGCAAGAAAACAGTGATAGGCTCCTATTCCCTTTGCACGGTAAGTCCCCCTCAAGGGCAAGTCCGTTCAATGGGACGAACCGGCCCCTGAAAAAGGCGCCATTTTAATCCGTCTTGCATCAGGCGGAGAGCCTGCTTATTTATTTTCCGCAGCCCTGCAGGAATTTGATATTCTGCCGTTTGGCAAACCTCTGGTCTGAAAGAAAACAGAGAGGATCGATGACAGATTCGCGGGCCGGACGGCGGCAATTCGATCACTGGATCCGCACTGAATTCGCACAGCTGAACACGCGGCTGGAAATAGCCTACGAAAAGCAAAGCCAGGGCCGCACCTTGCAAAGCGATGACAGCGGCAGCGACCACGTTTCCGGCTTGAAGCGCCGCTTTCTCGACTCCGGCCAACGGCACGTCTTGAATCTTTTGCAGGAATCTCCTTTGGAGGGCAGCTTCGACGAGCGTTTCGACCTGTTGGGCAACGTCGGGATGTTCATGGCCGCCTGTACCCGCCACGGCCTCAACGAGCCGTCTGCCCAGGGCCACTCCCCCCTGAACGAAGAATCGACCCTGGCCTGGCGGCTGGGGACGGGCCTGGGGGTGGCGCCACGCTTTATCCTGGCCTCCTACGCCACTCACAACAAGGCTCGCCAGGGCATCTTCAAGAGCTTCACGGAATTTGAGGACGAGCGCCTTTTCATCGAGTACAACACACGGGGCATCTTCGAATATGAAAGGGCCGCCGACGCCCTGCTCAAGATCACCCAGTTGGGGATCTCAAGCCCGATTTCCCTGGAGTTTTTCCGGCAGGCCCGCAGAGCCCTGGACCGCGTCCGCGAGACCATGGACGCCCTGTTCGACCAACTGGACGTGAAGATCTTCTTCAACTCCATCCGGCCCTATTACCTGCCCAGCTACGTGGGCGACAAGGAGCACCGGGGCGTCAACGCCGGCGACTTTGTGGGCATCAACCAGGTGGACCTGCTGCTGGGGCTGTGCAGCGTTGACGACCCCTTTTACCGCGGCGTCCTGAAGGAAAAGCTGCCTTACGTGCTCCCCCAGGAGCAGGACGACATCCGCAACTGCCTTCTGCTGCCCAACCTGCTCGACGAATTCTTGAAAGCCTCTGCCAGCGACAGCCGGCAGCCCTGGTTCCAGCGCAATGCGGCGGCCTTTTTGGAGGCTTGTGAGGCTCACTCGCGCGGAGCGGCGGCTCATCACAACAAGCTGGTCCAAAAATTCATCGTCCGCCCGGCCCGACGCCTGCCCGAAGAAAAGCGCCGACGCCTGACGGCCAGCGGCCCTCCGCTGGATATTCTGCTCGAAACCCTGCAGCGCATCTGCGACCTGCGCACCGCCCGCAACCGAGAAGGCATCCGCTCCCGCCACGATGACCTGCAGCAGCTGAAATCGCTGCTTTAGGAAGTCAGTTGTCAGTTTCCAGTTGCCAGTTGTCAGTTCAGACGCGGAGTTGTCGTTGCGAGGGGCCGACTTGCCATGCAGTCTTTGCGTGAGGAGGTCGTGATTTACCTCTGCTTGTTGCGAGACGGCCGGCCTGAAATCGACAGTGTCCCGGATGCCGGGACCGAGATGGCCTCTTGGCGGTGGTGAGCGTGGACTCCGG
>JANQFM010001079.1 GCA_028277865.1 Acidobacteriota bacterium | reverse complement strand
CGTCCGCTTTAGCGATGGGCTGCGCCTGCTGCGCTGCCTGCAGGCGCTTTTGGAATCGGCCTGGGACGATCCGCAGCGATCGGTGGGTTCCCTCAGCTTGCTCCCAGCCGCTGAGCGCCACCAAATCTTTTGGGAATGGGGGCGCTGCGAGGTCGGCTTGAACGATCGCTCCAACGTCCGGCAGCTCTTCGAAGAGCAGGCCCGACTGCGCCCTGACGCTCTGGCTGCGGTCGACGGCGACCAACCCTCAACGGCCCACCTCAGCTACGGCCATCTGGAACGGCGTTCCCGGATGCTGGGCCGCTTCCTGCGAGAGCGCGGAGTGGGTCCGGAAGGGAAGGTGGGGATCTTGATGGAGCGCAGCGCCGAAATGCTGGGCGCCATCCTGGCCGCAGTACGTGCGGGAGGCGCTTACCTGCCCCTGGATCCGGCCTATCCCTCTGAACGGCTGGCCTTCATGCTGGAGGATGCCCAGGCAGTCTGCCTGCTCAGCCAGCCCAGCCTGGAGGATCGTCTGCCCGCCCCGTCCTGCCCGTTGATCTGTCCCCATCGCGATTGGCCTCAGATCGCTTCTCAAGTGCCGGACGAGCGGGACTGGGCACCGTTGCAGCCCGAGAACCTGGCCTACCTTATCTACACGTCGGGCTCCACGGGGCGTCCCAAAGGGGTGGCGGTGTCCCACAACTCGTTGCTCAACCTGGTCCAGTGGCACCGGATCGAATATCAGGTCACGCCTGCGGACCGGGCCAGCCAGTTGGCGGGACCCGGTTTTGACGCCTCGGTTTGGGAAGTCTGGCCCTACTGGACGAGTGGTGCGGCCCTGCTTGTGGCTGATGAGGAGACGCGCCTTTCGCCTCGGGGGCTGCGCGACTGGCTGCTGTCGCAGCAGGTGACTCTCAGCTTCGTGCCCACACCGTTGATGGAAGGGTTGCTGCTGCTGGACTGGGAGAAGAGAGGGAGGAACCGCAGAGGGCGCGAAGGGGAGACGCAGAGGAGCGCAGAGAAGAGGGTGCCTTTGCGGGCGGCGTTGACGGGGGGCGACCGGCTCATGCAGGTGCCGGATCAGTCTCTGCCCTTTGATTTGGTCAATCATTACGGCCCTGCTGAATCGACGGTGGTCAGTACGGCGGGAAAAGTCACCACCGGGCAGGACGGCCCTCCGCCCATCGGGCGTCCCATCGCCAATATCGAAGTGCTGGTGATGGACCGCTGGGGCAATCCCCTGCCCCAGGGCATTGCAGGCGAGCTACAGGTCGCAGGACGAGGGCTGGCGCGCGGCTATGCAGCTTCGGCGCGCCAGACTGCCGAGCTTTTCCGTCCCCACCCTTTTCGAATGGGCCAAAGGCTCTACCGGACAGGCGACCGGGTGCGCTGGCGGATGGACGGACAGCTGGAGTTCTTGGGCCGTATCGACCAGCAGATCAAGATCCGGGGATTCCGCATCGAGTTGGGAGAAATCGAATCGGTGCTCGGCACTCATCCGGTTGTGCAGGCCTGCGCCGTCATCGCCCGCCAGGAACGGCCAGGAGAGCGCCGACTGGTAGCCTATGCGGCGGACCCGGACGGATTGACCTCGCCAGCCGAGTTGCAGGCCTTCCTGCGCGAGCAACTGCCCGAATTCATGCTCCCCTCGGCCTTCGTCCTTTTACCGGAGCTTCCCCTGACGGCCAACGGCAAAGTGGATCGACGGAATCTTCCCGATCAGGCTTTCCAGGAGTCGTCAGCGGGCTACTTGGCACCGGTCACCACCACTCAGGAACTGCTAGCCTCTTTTTTTGCCGATGTCTTGGAACTGGATCAGGTTGGAATTGCAGACAGTTTTTTCGACCGGGGAGGGCACTCCCTGCTGGCCACCCAAGTCGTCTCACGCCTCAACAAGGCCTTCGGCATCGACTTGCCGGTGCGGGCACTCTTCGAATCCCCCACAGTCGAGGAATTGGCCGAAGTCGTGGACCGGCATAGGCAGCAGCGCCAGGAAGAGGCGCCGGCTTTGCGCCGGGCGGCACGGGGATCCAGCCATCCTCTGTCCTTCGCCCAGCAGCGCCTGTGGTTCATCAGCCGATTGGAAGGCTCTTTGGGTGCTTACAACACGCCCTCGGCCGCCCGCCTGAGAGGTCTGCTGGATGCCGTTGGCTTGCAGCGTGCCCTGAGCGAGATCGTCCGCCGCCACGAAGTGTTGCGCACCACCTTCGCCGTGCTGAATGGGGAACCCCGCCAAGTCGTTCAACCGGCAATCCTGCTGGCGTTGCCGCTGATCGACCTCTCGGCGCTGCGGGACTGCACCCGGCTGGCCGAGGCCGAAAGGCTGGCATCAGACGAGGCCCGGCGTCCCTTTTCGCTGCAAAAAGACTGGATGCTGCGGGCCAGCCTGATCCATTTGGGAAAGGACGATCACGGCCTGCTGGTGACGCTGCACCACATCGTCTCGGACGCCTGGTCGATGGGGGTGCTGACGCGGGAGCTGACGGAGCTCTACGGCAGAAGTAGGCAGGAGTCAGGAGTCAGGAGTCAGGAGGAGGGAGACCTTGGACCTTGGACTTTGGACCTTGGACTTCCGCCTCTTCCCATCCAGTACGCCGACTTCGCTGTCTGGCAGAGGGAATGGCTGCAAGGCGAGGTGCTGCGGGGGCAGCTGGAGTACTGGCGGCGCCAGCTGCAAGGGTTGCCTCAGCTTGAATTGCCTTCGGATCGCTCTCGTCCTTCGCTGCGCACTTACCGAGGCGGCCAAGTGGGTTTTGCACTTGATGCGCCAAGCATGAATCGGCTGCGGCAATTGGCCGGGGAGGCTGAGGCGACTGCATTCATGGCTGTCTTGACCGCCTTTGCGGTGTTGCTGCACCGCTACCGGGGCCAGAAGGATTTGGCCATCGGGGTGCCCATCGCCAACCGCAACCACGAAGCTATCGAATCG
>JANQFM010000988.1 GCA_028277865.1 Acidobacteriota bacterium | reverse complement strand
GGATGGCTCGACTCCCCTTCCCGGCCCCGAAGTGGTATCGTGCAGCGGGATTTCTCAGATGCGATTTTTCAACACTGCCGGGCCGGTCGATTGCAACGATCACTATTGCCTGCCCCCCTTGCAGCGGATCGATCTGCAGGAGCTGCTGCGCCTGATTGCACAGAAGAAGTACTTTGTGCTTCACGCACCCCGCCAGACCGGCAAGACCACCTGCCTGTTGGCCCTCAGGGACCATCTCAACCAGAGCGGGGACTACCGCTGCCTCTACTTCAACGTCGAGCCCGCACAGACGTCCCGGGGGGATGTTGCCTCCACCATCCGCACCGTGCTGGACGAGATGGCTGTTTGGGCCAGGACGACCTTCGAAGAGGACAACCTGTCAATTCTTCGCCACCGAGTTCTGGAAGAGAGTGGCCCTCAATCAGCTTTGGGAGAAATGCTTGCCCTGTGGGCCAAGGAGGAGGAAAAGCCTCTGGTGTTGCTGATCGACGAGATCGACTCCCTGGAGGGGGACGGGCTGATTTCGGTACTGCGCCAGCTACGGGCCGGCTATCCGCGCCGTCCCGGCCACTTTCCTCAAAGCGTGGTGCTTTGCGGCGTGCGCGACGTGCGCGACTACCGCATCCGCACCTCTTCTCAGGAGATTGTCACCGGCGGCAGTGCGTTCAACATCAAGGCCCGGTCACTGCGCCTGGGCGACTTCAATCGCCCCGAGGTGGAGCAGCTTTTGCAGCAGCATGGCCAGGAATCGGGCCAGGTGATTGAGCCCCGCGCCGTGGAACTCGTCTGGGAATTGACCCGAGGGCAGCCCTGGCTGGTCAATGCCTTGGCTTATGAATGCTGCTTTGAAATACCTCAAGGGCGCGACCGCAGCCGATCAGTGACGGCGAAGATGGTCGAGCAGGCCAAGGAGAATCTCATTCAGCGCCGCGAGACCCACCTGGATCAGCTGGCAGACCAACTCAGGGAAGAGCGGGTCCGACAAGTCATCGAGCCGCTGCTGGCTTCAGAAGGCGAGCCGGAACAGCTGCCCGAAGACGATCTGCAATACTTGTACGACCTGGGGTTGATCCGCCTGAGCCGCCCCATCGAGATCGCCAATCCCATCTACCGGGAAATTATCCCCCGCCAGTTGGTTTTCAGCGAGGAGCATACCATCAGCGGCCACACCGCAGAGTGGTATGTTGATCAATCGACAGGTCGCCTGAGGATGCAGGCTCTGCTGGAGGTATTCACTGATTTCTTCCGCCAGCACTCCGAGCATTGGATGGAGCGCTTCGACTACAAGGAAGCCGGCCCCCAGTTACTGCTGCAGGCTTTCCTGCATCGCATCGTCAACAGCGGAGGGCGCATCAAACGGGAGTACGGACTGGGCCGCCTCCGCACCGACCTATTGGTCATCTGGGGGGAGCAGAGGGCGGTCATCGAGCTGAAAATCCTGCGCGGCGACCGTGAACGGACCATCGCCGAAGGGTTGGAGCAGACAACCGGCTATATGGACCGCTGCGGTGCCCAGGAAGGCCACCTGGTGGTCTTCGACCGCAATCCGGGACGGACCTGGGAAGAGCGGATCTTTCGGGAAGAGAGGGAGTCTTCAGGCCAGATTGTACAGGTGTGGGGAATGTGAGCGGACCGGTCTAGTGGGGTGTCTCAGACGGTCGTTATCGCAGTCGGCGAGCGTAATTGTCGCTGGTAAGGCGCGCCGACGCAGTTCGGCCCCGCTGCCGACCACGTTTGGCTATAGGTTGACAAATGGGGAGCTGTGAGCTTAGTACTGACGGTTATGACTCACATCCCCTTGCCCGGCTCCGATCACCCTAGGCAGCCCTCCAGGCTGACCGCAGTGCTCTGCCTGCTGACGCTGGCCTGGCTGCTCACTGTTGGCTCTGCACTTGCCGAATCATTTGATCTCACCACTTCCGACATCGCCGAGATCAACCAGGCCTTTAATGCCGGGGCACTGACTTCCGAACAGCTGGTCCGGCTCTGCCTGGCCCGCATCCAGGCCTATGACGATGCCGGACCCAAGCTGCATGCCGTGCTGATGCTCAATCCCCAGGCCTTGCAAAGGGCCAAAGCGCTGGACGCGGAGCGAAAGTCCCAGGGTCCGCGCTCCCTGCTGCATGGCATCCCGGTGGTGTTGAAGGACAACATCGACACGGCAGACATGCCCACCACGGCCGGATCCTTCATGCTGGAAGGTTCCATCCCTCCCGATGATGCTTTCCTGGTGCGTCAGCTTCGCCAAGCCGGGGCCGTTATCCTGGCCAAGGTCAACCTGAGCGAGTTTGCCTCCGGCGATGCCATGAGTTCGCTGGGCGGGCCCACCTACAATCCCCACGACACGACCCGTACACCTTCCGGCTCCTCCGGCGGCACGGGCGCGGCTGTGGCAGCCGCCTACGCACCACTGGGGCTGGGGACCGACACGGGCGGTTCGGTACGCGGGCCTTCGGCGGCCAACGGGATCGTGGGGCTTAAGCCAACGCATGGCCTGCTGAGCCGCGATGGCATCATCCCCCTGGCCCTTTCCTTCGACACGGCCGGTCCCATGGCGCGAAGCGTTTATGATGTCGCGGCTGCGCTGGGAGTCTTGACCGGTGTCGACCCGGCTGACGAAGCGACCCAAAAGAGCCAAGGAAGATCTCACAAGGACTACACGAAACACCTGGACGAGGGCGCCCTGAAAGGCGCCCGCATCGGCGTGGCCCGCGATTTCATGGGAAGCGACCCCGAGGTGGACTGGATCGTGGAGGCCTCCCTGGAGAGGATGAAGGGCGCCGGCGCCACCGTCGTCGATGTGAACCTTCCCAAATGGCTGCTGGAATCCAGGGGGGAGTTTTACCGCACCATTCGCTACCGCGAGTTCCGGGCGCAGATCGCCGACTACTTGGCGACCCTTGGGCCGGATTATCCCAAAACGCTGAGCGAGTTGGTGCAGCGATCGGTGACGCTCACCTCTCGGCGGTCGGACGGCGTGATGCCCAATCCGCTCCGCTGGCGCCTCCTCAAGCGCGAGGACGAAAGCGGAAGCCTGGACGATTACGACTACCTGGCCGTCCGCGACCATGCCTTGCCCCTGATCCGCGGCATAATCGAAGGAATGATGAATTCGGAGCAGCTCGAAGCCATCGTCTATCCGACCTCGCCCCGCCGTCCCTCCCGGGTGGATCGGGATCCCAATCCCGCCTCCGCTCCCGGATCCTCCGGGTCGGCCGTCATCCTGGCCAACCTGACCGGCTTCCCCGATCTCATCGTTCCCGCCGGTTTCACGGGGCGCGGCTTGCCGGTCTCCCTTTCCTTTCTGGGCACCTCCTTCAGCGAGCCGCGCCTGCTGGCATTGGGCTACGCCTTTGAGAAGCTGACCAAAGCCCACCGGCTTCCGTCCAGCACGCCGCCGCTTGCAGGAGAGCAGTTCAGTTATTGAAACTGGATGGCCTCTAAAGGTCCATGGCAGTGGTCTATTCGTCCGGCCTCCAGGCGAAATCCCAACGAGCCGGAACAAGGAACAGGGAACACGGAACAGGGAAGAGGGCCGAAAGGCCGGGGATTCCTGTACCGCCTTTTCTTCCCTGTTCCGTGTTCCTTGTTCCCTGTTCCACTTGCAAAGGGCAACACTGAATTAGATCAGTACCAGGTCATGGTTTCGAGATTCTCCGGAAAAGGAGTTGACAATCTACCAACTAGTAGGTAAAATCTTTCGCAATGGATCGAAAAGAGCAAATATTGGAGGTGGCCACCGAGCTGGTGCAAACACGCGGCTACAGCGCCTTCAGCTATCAGGACCTCTCCGATCGCTTGGGGATCACCAAGGCCAGTATCCATTATCATTTTCACAGCAAGGAGGATCTGGGCAGGGCGATGGCCGAGCGCTACAGCCGGCAGGTCAAGTCCTACCTCAGCAGAGTGGGCGAGAAATCAGCCGATCCCTGGGAGTGCCTGCAGGGCTACTTGCAAATGGTGCTTGACATCATGAAAAGCAGGGATCGCATCTGCGCCGTCGGATCGGTGCAATCCGAGATCAACGTCGTCCCATCTGCCATGGGGAAGACCATGTGCGCGCTGGCCCGGCATGTTGTCGATTGGATTGCCGAGGTGATCGAGCAGGGAAGGGAACAGGGTGTCATGCAGTTTCCTGGCCGGGCCTCTGATCACGCCTCTTTGATCTTTTCCGCTGCCCAGGGCGCCATGCAGTATGGGCGTGCCCAAGGGGAGGGTCCGGCGCATGCCGTGCTGGAACAGATCAAGCAGACCATGAG
>JANQFM010001064.1 GCA_028277865.1 Acidobacteriota bacterium | reverse complement strand
GCACAAGTACTTCCTGGACAAGGGAGTGATGCGGCAGGGGTGAGGAGTAGGGGGCTTCACGCAGAGGCGCAGAGACGCAGAGGAGGGGCAGAGAAGAGGGAGGAGGGGCCAGGCGTCAGCCGACCGGATTCCTGTTTGAATCCTGCTTCCCCTCCTCTGCCTCCTCTCTGCGTCTCTGCGCCTTTGCGTGACCTCTCCTCGGTTCCCGCTCGAAGACGCCGTGCGAGTAGAGGTCGCGGTCCAAGTCGTTGCTGGCTTGAGCCTGATGAAGCCACAAATTCCAATAGGCAATCAGCTCTTCCTCGGAAAGGTCGCGCAGATCCAGATCCTCTTCACTGAGGAATTCGTCTTGGATTTCGTCCTTCAATCTTTTTCACCAACTTTGAACGGCAGGACGCCTTCGGCATTGGCTACAACTACTTTGTGTGCTTGCAGCAGAGGGAGTTTTTCGATTTGCTGGCGCACTGCGGGCCATTGGGCAACCCACTGTCGGGTCGCCCTGCGGTACTTGGCCAAACGCTCCTCATTGGTATGCATCAAAGAGCGGCGTTCTTCGTCCAGTGCGCGTTCCAGCGCCCGTCGGCCTTCTTCGATCTTGGATAGGGCGCCGCGGCAGGGAATCATTTCGGCAAGCAATTCCGGTTCGGCCTGGGCAAACCGAAGCAAGTCGCGGGCACTTCGCGAATAAAGGAAGCGAGACCTGGGATCCGGCATCAATCGAGCCAGTTCGCCGATGACAGCGTAATCCTTTTCCCGGTTGGTCTTCTTGATATCCGCCAGCTGTTCCAGGCCGACAACGGGTGGCTGCGATTCAGCAGCGTTCTCCCAGATGCGTTCCAGATCGGATGCCGAGATGCGGGGAGGCCGGGTGATGAAGTCGGTTCGAAGCCGTAGGCCCATTTCCTGATGCTCGAAATGCGAACTCCAACCCTGAGACAGCCAGCGAAGGTCCATAGGGGCTCCAAACCGATAGTGCGATTTACGGTCGGCCAGCACTTGGAGGACATGCTGAACCGTCTCACTGTCCTCGCGCAAGATCCAATCCCCATCCTTGCTCATGACCGCCAGACGGTAGAGGACGACAGCTTGCCCCGAGCTGAGTACAGCCCGAAGCCGCCCCTCATTCAATTCTGCGCTGAGTTGAAGATAGGGATTTTTCATGCCGCCCCGAGTTCACCTCAAATCTACCATGCCATCATGAATATGGTCTTGCGTCGGGCTCATGCGCCCTCAGAGCCAGCCCGCTGCGGCTGAAGCAAAGTCAAGTTTTGCCACCGAGGCATAGAATGCACAAAAAGGGAATCACAGAAGCGACTCTGTCTCTGTACCTCGGCGGCTTCCCATCAATTGCCGTTGGCTTCGAAGACCTGGGAATTATCCTCGGGTTCGAAGAGTCTTTGAAAGGGTGAGGAGTGAGTGTAGATCTGAAAGGGCGCCCAATGGTAGGGACTGGCGTAGGCGCCCCCGCGGGCCATCATGTCGAGCTTGGCCTGGCGCAATGCATCGGCCGGATGCATCCAGGCCGCAAGGTTGAGGTATAAGTCCTCCATGAGCTCAAAACTGGACCTGTCATTCACGTCCCAAAGCCCGGCGATGACATTGTCGGCCCCCGCATACAGGAAGGCCCATGCCAATCCGACCAATCCCTCCCCGCTGAAGCGTTGGGCGCCGGCGCTGCGGCAGGCTGAAACGGTGACCAGCCGGGCATTCAGCTTGGTGGTGGCGATCGTGCGGGCATACAGCCGATCGGACAAGGTGACGTAGGAATTGAGAGGGCTCTCCGGATTGGCCACGGCGTGAGCCGCGAAATGAACCAACAGAGGATCCTGGGAGGCGAATTCTTCAAAGGCCTGTGAGGTGGCATCGCCTTGCGAGAAGATTCGGGGAGTCAGACCCCCGCGTGCCAGTGCGTTCCGGATGGCTCTTTTTTCCTTTTCGACATGCTCAAGAGGCTTTTTGGAGGGCGAGAAAGCCAGCAGCAAGTAGGAATCCTGCACTGCCCCTTCAGGATTTGCAGGCTGCAGGAATGAAAGCGAAGGGGTATATACCAGGGTGACATCGTCGATCCAATAATGAGGCCTGGGTTCAGAGACGATCAGCGT
>JANQFM010001040.1 GCA_028277865.1 Acidobacteriota bacterium | reverse complement strand
TTTCAACGGGCTTGCCTCCCCAAGGCTTCAGCCGCTCCCCTCCGGATCCAGCCGCGGCCAGGGGCAATGCGCCGCGGTTCGTGCTTGGAGCCCGGCCCGGGGGATGGCTCAAGCCGCTAGGAAAAGCCCGTTCGAAAACGGGCTGCACCCGAAATCGCCCCCCCTTTACCAGCCCTAAAGGACTGGCCTAATGGCCCTCCGGGCTGAAGCCCTACGGGAAATGCCGCTGAAGCGGCCTCGGGCAATCCCTTCAATTGTGTCTATCCGACAGCATCGGCCTGGGTTCCCGGCTGCCCCTCGCCCCGGACCGTGGCCCATACGAGCCGCCGACTTTTTCGACACCTTTATTGGCCTGAGATTCGGAAATGGTAGTTTCCGACAGCAACGACGCTGCTTTGCGAATCTCTCCCCGTTAAGTCGAGCCGGTATTCGCCAGCCGGGAGAAAGCCCGAAGGAAAGGCAATGGAGACCACATCGTAGATGTTGGCCTTCAGTCCGGACTGTTGCCACAAGGTGCGGTCCTCAGCCGTCAGCAGGGCGGCATCATAGCTTTGGATGTCGGGATCGTCCTCGATTTCCAGGGAAATGGTCAGCCAGTCCGATTCGGCGGGAATGACGATGGTGCGGATCGGCGGCGCCAAGCTGGGATCGGCGCTCCGGGTGAGGCTGAGCAGGACGTTGGGGGTGTTGACCTGGGGCTCGGAAAGCCGTTGCAGCCTGACTTGGTCAAACTCTTGAAGCAGCGGGCGAACGCTCCACAAGTACCAGGTCGCGGGCAGCGCTACGAGCGCCAAGGCAAAGGCGGCGGCCAGTGCCTGCCTTTGCCGGCTCCAGCCCATCAGCACTGCCATCAGACCTGACTGGAACATGTTCCGGTGGGCGTCTTGTGCTGCCGCGGTGCGCAGGGCGGTGCCGAATTCCTCGGCTGCTTCCAGCTGATCGAGGCAGCGGGGGCAGTCGACGAAGTGGGCTTCGAAACGGGTCAGCTCATCAGGCGTAAGCCGATCCGACAAATATCGGTCTACGAGATCGTTTTCTTCAATGTAGCCGTGATCCATGACAAGCTCCATGTCCTCCGACAGACATGCGAACCCTCTCCTTAAGCTAAGTGAGGCAATCCCGTCAACTATCTCATCAATACCTCGGATTCGGCTCTGATTTCCATCAGGCATCACCTCGCCGGGGGGTGTTGGCCCGGCGCTCGTAAAGTTTCTTGTAGCGTTGCCGCGCCCGGTGCAGCACCCGGTTGAAATGCAGGCTGGAAAGCCCCAAATCAAGGCAGATGGCGCTCTTATCCTCTTCCGAGATATAGTATCTGAAGAGTAGCTGCCGATCCCGTTCGGTGGCCAGTTCACGGATGACCTGACGGACAGTGTCGGCCATTTCCTGGTTCAAGAGCAGATTGAGTTGGTTCGGATTCGATCTGCCGGTCTCTTGCTCGATGTCCTCGACGCCTTCGGTCTTTCTTCTGGTTTGCCGCCTCAGCCAGTCCAAAGCCAGGTTCCTGGCCAAGCCGCTCATGAAGCCCGGCAGCTTGGCGGGTTCGCGCAGGCTGCCCTGACGGATTTTTTCCAGTGCGATCCGAAAAGTCTCCTGGCAAAGATCCTCAGCCTCGGTCCGATTTCTCAGCACACGCCTGATAATGACCGATACCCCTCTGCCGAAGCGCTCGATCAATGCTTCCTCGGCCTTTGGATCTCCATCTCGGATTCGCAGGGCCAAATCGGCGTTGCTTTGGTCGTTCACCTGAACTCGCCTCGCGGGTGGGCTTCGGTAGTGGTGACGGTCGATTCCTTAATACTATTTTAATGCCGTCCTCGACTCCAGGTTGGCCTCGATCTCTTCCCTGCTCAGCCAGACGGGGCGCAGCTGCTTGCGGGAAAGCAATTCCATCTGATCGGTGCGATGAGCGGAGCCGGGCTGGCTTGAGTTGCCGTAGCTCATCAGGGCTTGGGCGCGGACGGGCTCTGAGAATTCCACGGCGGCTACATAGGAGTCTCCGAAGGACGCCTGGCGGCGGTTTTGGCCGTCCGGCTGATAACCGATCACTCGGAAAATGCCCAAGGATCCGCTTCCGCCGTTGCTTGGCAAATCGACGTCGTCGCGGCGAAGCCGGTGCACCTCGCCCCAGGCTACATCCAGCCGCCCGAACTGAGATTGGACCTGCTGGGCGGCAGCCTCCAGCGCCTGGACGGCTGCGGCAGCGTCGGCCAGCCCGGAGGGCGTTTGCAAAGGCAGGGCCGACTTCCAAGAATTCTGGAAGAGCCCGGTGCGGCCTCCTTGCAGATAGAAGGACTCGAAGAGCACTCCGCCGCGGCTTTGGTTGTCGGCGCTGCGGTCCCAGGAAGCCAGAACGTCCGCAGCGCGACGGGCCACCTCGCCTCCCCTTTGGCGGGCTGCATCAATCAAGGCATCCAAGATCCGGTCGGCAGCTTCCATGCGGGTGGAGTGCTTGTAGCGGACCATTTCATCAAGGGAAACCGCCCCATCCTCGATCAGCATGCGGGCCGAACGCTGGGCGCGGAAGTGCATGAAGCGGGGTGCCATGTAGCGAGGGAAGTCTCCAGGATTCAGGGCGCGGTCAAAGGTGGTGGTCCAGGGAGGGTCGTTGGCGTTTTGAAGCCAGCCGCTGGACGGGTTCAGGACACGCGGCAGGTCTTCGTAGGGATGTGTTTCGGTCCACAGGGTCTCAGATGTATCTCCGGGCACGATGCCCGCCCAATTGTAGTTGCCCGGGGGGCGCTTGGGAGTGCGTCCTCCGAAAAGATGCAGGATGTTGCCTTTCCGGTCGGCGTACATGACGGTGAACATGGGCAGCTGCAGCCGGCTCAGAATCGATTCGAACTCCTGCAGGCTGCCGGCCCGCGACATGTCCCACCAGGCCTTGCCCAGGTGCGGGCTGTCCAGCCCCACCACCCGCAAAGCCAGTGCCCGGTCGCCGTTTTCGACCACCACCGGGCCGTGGACGGATCGGCGCACCAGCAACTCCTCCTCTTTGAGGCTTCCGTCCGGCTGGCGGACTTTGATGGTGTGGCTTTCGGTCTCGAAGGCGCGCACTTGGCCGTCCCAAAGGTAGCCTCCGCCTTGCAAGTCCAGCTGGTAGAAGTCCTGCCCGTCGTGAGTGTTGACCGTGTGCGTCCAGCCCAAGTGGTCGTTGAAGGCGATTCCCAAGCTGGGTAGGCCCACCAGGGTGACGCCATAGGCGTTCATGGCCGGTGCGACCAAATGGGCCTCGTAAAAGAGGTAAAGGCCCGACCAAGGCAGGTGGGGGTTGGCCAGCAGCAACGAGTGGCCGCTTTGGGAGCGGGAGGGCGCGATGGCCCAGGCGTTGGAGCCGGCGGCCTGCCACTGCCGTTGAGCGCTGCGGGCGGCCTGAGGGCTGGTCACGAAGGTGAAGTGAATGGTCCGCTGGGTGTGGTTGAGAATATCGGCGGGCTGAATGGGCAAAACGGCTTTGAGCGACTCCTCCAGTCGGTCTGGGTGCTCTTGGGCATATTGGTTCATGCCCTGGGCGAAGCCCTCCAGATAGCTGCGGAAGTCGGGATCCTGCTGCTCCAGCCAGGTCTTAGAACGGGCGGGGATGCCCTGGGTGAGAACCCATCGATCCGAGTCGAGGTGGTCCTGGCCCCAATACTCGGCCGCCCGTCCCCGCGACAAGCCGTACTCGCGCAGGATCAAGTCGCCGTGACTGTGCATCTGCGCCCATCCGAAGGCGCGAAACAGCTCCCGGTTATCGGGTGCAAAGATGTGGGGAATGCCATAGCTGTCCCACAGGATCTCGGTCTGGCCAGTCGGCCCGGGCTGCTGGGGAGCTTCGGTTGTGCAGGCCGCAATGACGGACATTGCGGCCAGCAGCATTGCGGTCAAGGGATTTTTTGTAGGGACTTTCATAGGTGGCATGGCATTGTAGTGCATTCAGCAGCTAGCTGATGTTGGAGTTATGCGGGGACTCGGTATGCTAGTATCAGTGAAAGGAGTGAGCGATGGGTGCAGTCCAAGAATTGCTGCTGAAAGCGCAGGGTCTTTCGACCGAAGATCGAGAGCGGTTGATTGAAGCTCTGGAGATGACTCTTGCCCGATGTGACGATAAGGAGCATCGAGGTACGCAAGGGCCGTACAGTCAAGTACTCAAGATGGCCTGCAAGGTGGAAAGCGAGTTTTCTGACGTCTCTGCCGACAAGTATAAACATCTTGCGCAGGTCTACGCCTGCAAGGAACAAGATCTTTGAGGCGAGTTTTCGTAGACAGCGGCGGTTTTTTTGCGCTGTTTGTCCCAAAGGACCAATTCCATAGGCGATCCCACTCCCTTTTTCAGCGTGCAAACAAGGAGAATTGGCATCTCGTCACAACCAATGCGGTCATCTTCGAAACTCATGCACTCTTGCTAAACCGGACCCGCAATGGACCTTTAGCTGCACTCAGATTTCTGGACATCGTTTTCAGAAATGCTTTTCGGATAATCAGAGTTCGGCAAAGCGACGAACGCCAGGCAGTCGAACTGATACGACGCCATCAGGACAAAGCCTATTCTCTGTGTGATGCCTTGAGCTTCGTTGTCATGCAGCGTGAGGATGTTCTCGAAGCCATTGCGTTTGATCGCCACTTCAGGTCATTCGGGCACTTCACGATTCTATGAAGCGGTTTCAGGGAAATCTCCAAAAAATGCGGAAGAGAGAAAGAGAGGCGTATTTTCGAATGGCTGGAGGGAGATCCGTCCTGGTTCTTCTGACCTCTCTTGTGGCCTGCGCTGCACTGGCAGCAGTAGGAATGACCCAAAGGGAACAAGAACATCAAGCCTGGCAAAGGGTGGTGCAGTCGCAGCATGCGACCCAACTGGCGGGAGAGTTCCTAAGCCGTTTCCCGGACAGCGCCATGGCGCCTCATGCCCACTACCTGCTGGCCGATGAGGCCTTCCGGCGCCAGGATTTGGCCGCCTTCGCCCGGCATGCCGAAAAAGCTGTGGCTGACTCGGAATCGGTTTTGGCCACCGATCCCAAGCAGAGTGTGCGATGGCTGCAGATGCTTTCCCAACTGGCTTACTTCTATGCCGAATCCGGTCGGTCGGCAAATGCTGTTCACCATGCCGAACGACTGCTGGCGCAGCTTGACAGCTCCGGCAGGCCACCCAATCTCTCCCTTTCCCAATGGCAGCAATATCAGGCCCAGCTTTCAGCCACGGCCCACTATGCGCTGGGGCGGGCTCATCTGGAAGGCAACCTGGATCAGGCCGTTCGCCACTTGGAGCAAGCGCTGCAGCTCAGTCCGCTGGACGGTTATGCGGCCTACCGGCTGGGCGCTGCCTACCGGGTACAGGGCAACGATCCTCAAGCGATGCGTGGATACGCCCGGGCCGCCCTCTCCGGCGGGGCCGCCTCTGGTCCGGGCCGCAAGGTCCTGGAGACGGCATTTGCGGATCTGCTGCCCAACCGGAAGCGGATTGAGGAACTGCTGCAAAAAGAATCGAAGAGGCTTCAACACGAAATCAAACAGCGGCCCCGTTCCATTTTTGCGCTTGCAGACGGGCGCCCTCACCCGGTCTTGTGGTGGGACGCGGTTCCCGAAGCCGTCCGACGCTTGCGGCTTCAGCCGCCGCTGAGCAACCTGCGCAGATCCGACTATGCAGGGGCCGAAGCCTGCAAGAGTTGCCATGCACGCAACTACCAGGCCTGGTCCAAGCACCCTCACCGCTGGATGAATGCACTGGCCGACTCCAGCACTGTGGTGGGCGACTTCTCAGGCAAGGCCGGCATCGACTACCGGGGCGGCCGGGCCAGGTTTTATCGCGACCAAGGCGAATACCGAATGCGTCTGGAACGGGGCGGCCTCAAGCGGACCTACTCCATTGGCCGGACTCTGGGATCCCGCTTCTTTCAATACTATGTGGGAAAGCTCATCGAGGGGCCCGAGCCGAAATCCGACCTGGTGTGGACGATCGATCACGTGCTGCCCTTCGGCTATTGGATCGACGAAAAGCAGTGGGTGCCGGTTGTCCACATCGACGAAGAGGTTCCCGATCGGCAGCGGGCGGATCCCTTCGCCCAGGCCAGCCGGGTCCAGTACGACAAGAACTGCTCGGCCTGCCATACGACCCGCCCCTTGGGTGATTGGCTGATGATGACCGACGGGCGTCTGCGGGCCGGCCAGTTCAGCCCCCGCGAATTCTCGTTCTCGCTGGCCGGATATCTTGCTCAGGACCATCCCGAGCTGTTGGGAAGGCTGAAGGCTGGAGGCTGGGGCCCAGAAGGGGCGGGGGAACTGACCACTGCAATATCGATGGGGCAGGTCCAGGCTTTGCTTGAGCAGCAGATCGACCTCCTGCCGGCCCGCAGCCACGCTGTCAACCTGGGGATCAGCTGCGAAGCCTGCCACAATGGGGCGCGCCAGCATGCCGAGCGCAGCTCGAGAAACGACTCCCGGCAATTGCCGCTTTTCTTTCCATCCGG
>JANQFM010001013.1 GCA_028277865.1 Acidobacteriota bacterium | reverse complement strand
AGATTCGCTCTCTCACAGCGCCAATGGTAGCAAGATTCTCACGCAGGGGCGCAGAGGCGCAGAGAGAGGCAGAACAAGGGAATGGGACCGGGATCCAAGGCTCAGGATTCTTCATGTGCCTTCCTCCGTCTTCCCCTCTTCCCCCTCCTCTGCGCCTCTGCGCCCCTGCGTGAGAATCTTGCTACCATTGGCGCTGTGAGAGAGCGAATCTACCTGGTGGACGGCATGTCGCAGATCTACCGTGCCTACCATGCCATCCGCGACCTGACCAACAAGCAGGGATTGGCCACCAACGCCGTATACGGCTTCACCACCATGCTGCGTCGGCTGCTCAACGAGGAGCGCCCTGCCTACCTGGCGGTTGCCATGGAGTCGCGCGGGCCGACGGTGCGCCATCAGGAGTATGAGGAGTACAAGTCGAACCGTCCCAAGATGCCCGACGATTTGGCCGAGCAGATCCCTTACGTTCTGAGGGTGTGCCAGGTGCTGCACATCCCCGTCCTTTCGTTGGAGGGCTATGAGGCGGACGACGTGATCGGAACCCTTTCCCGCAAGGCTGAACAAAAAGGCTATGACGTGGTCATCGTGACCATCGACAAGGATCTGTTGCAGTTGGTCTCCGAACACACCACCGTGCTCGACCCCCGCAACATGACCCATCTGGACGCCGCAGGAGTGCAAAAAAAACTGGGGGTCGAGCCGGGCAAGGTGGTGGACTACCTGGCTTTGGTGGGCGACACCTCCGACAACGTCCCCGGCGCCCCCGGAATCGGGGCCAAAGGCGCCCAGAAGCTGATCCAGCAGTACGGCAGCCTGGACCGGTTGCTTGACTCGGCAAGCACGGTTACTCACAAGACCTATCGCAAGAGCCTGCAGGACAACCGGGAGCAAATCCTGCAGAGCCGCCAATTGGTCACCATTCACTGCCGGTTGGACGTGCCTTTTGACGAGGAGGCATTGCGCCATTCCGAGCCGGACGGCCAGAGAGCCTTCGAGCTGTTTACCGAATTGGGTTTCAAGAGCCTTATCGAGGACTTCGTCAAGCCCATCCGCCGGCAGGAAGCCGAGTTGACCCTTATCGAAAGCGCCCAGGATTTGCAGCAGCTCGCCTCCGACGTACGGGGCAAGACCGCCTCGCTGGCGGTGGATCATGCACAGGAAAGTTCGGAACTGGCGGGAATAGCCGTCTCCTTCCAGGAAAACCGCTCTCATTACCTGGATGGCGAAAAGCTGAGGGAGTTCAGCCCCCTGATACCCCAGTTGTGGAGCAGCCCTGATCGATGGGTTGTGCACGACCTGAAGAGCTTGCTGCTGCACGAGCTGCGCAGCACTCAGCCCATCCGCGTCTGTGCTCTGGACACCATGCTGATGGGCTATTTACTGCAGCCCAACCAGAACGACTTCTCGCTGCAGACCCTGGCCGCCGACTATTTGGGGCAGTCCCTGCAGGGCGGCGGCGAACTGTTCGACCAGCGCGCCCAGCAACTGGCCGACGAGGCCGCGGTGCAATTGCAGCTCTGCAATGCCCAGTACTCGGAAATCCAGAGCAAGTCCCTGGAAAGGCTTTTGCTCGACATCGAGATCCCTTTGGTGGAGGTGCTGGCCGAGATGGAAGTCTGCGGAGTCAAGATCGACCGGGACTTCTTCGACCAGATGTCCCGCGACATGGCTGCCGACATCGAAGGGCTGACGCGGAAGATCTATTCCATTGCCGGCGAGGAGTTCAACATCAACTCGCCCCGTCAGATGGCGGTGGTCCTTTTCGAAAAGCTGAAGCTGCCGGTAGTCAAGCGGACGCGCAAGGCCGGGCATTATTCAACCAGCGTCGACGTACTGGAAAAGCTGGCCGAGGACTACGAGATCGTGGGCCTCATTCTGGAGTATCGAGAAGCCAGCAAGCTCAAGGGAACCTACCTGGACGCCCTGCCCAACCTGGTTCACCCCGAGTCCGGCCGCATTCACACCTCCTACAACCAGATGGTGGCCTCCACCGGACGCCTTTCCTCCAGCAATCCCAACCTGCAGAACATCCCCATCAAAAGCGAGCAGGGACGGCGCATCCGACGGGGGTTCATCGCCGAGCCGGGATTCCAGATCCTGGCCGCCGACTATTCCCAGATCGAACTGCGCGTCATGGCTCACCTTTCGCAGGATCCAGTGCTGATGGAGTCATTCCGCAAAGGCGAAGACATTCACGAAAGGACGGCGCGAGAAGTCTTCGGCATGCATGCCGTCATGGATCCGCAGCGATTCAGGCGTCACGCCAAGGTGATCAATTTCGGAATCATGTACGGCCTGAGCGCCTTCGGGCTGGCCGGGAACTTGAAGATCGACCGCAAAGAGGCCCAGCGCTTCATCGACGACTATTTCGAGCGCTACCGGGGCGTCAAGTCCTGGATCGACCGGACGCTTGAGGAGGTGAAGGAGAAAGGCTACGTGACCACCTTGTTCGGCCGCATCCGGCAGATCCCCGAGGTTCACAGCAAGAACCGCAACCTGCGCAACTTCGGCGAGCGGACGGCCATCAACGCGCCCATCCAGGGTACGGCCGCCGACCTGATCAAAAAGGCCATGGTCGACATCCACCGCGAACTTCGAGGGCGCAGCCTGAAAAGCCGCATGATCATGCAGGTTCACGACGAACTGGTCTTCGAGGTGGCCGATGGGGAGATCGACCAGATGAAGCCGCTGGTGGCCAACCTGATGGAAAGCGCAGCCCAACTGGACGTCCCCCTCAAGGTCGACCAAGCCGTAGGTCCGACGTGGTACGACGCGAAGTGAGTCAGTTGGCAGTTGGCAGTTGGCAGTTGAAGACTATCCCTTCGAAGTCATTTGGGTGCCGTCTGATGGCCTGGCTGCCGGCCAAGGCGCCTACAGGCAGCAATCCTCATTTTTGCACCGAGGCACAGAGTGCGCACAGAGAAGCCTCTGATCTCTGTGTCTCGGTGTCTCTGTGGCTTGCAACCTCTGGTCTGAGGCGCTGCCTCGCTAGATCATGATTCGAACAAGGCTTCGGTTTCTTTCTGGAAGAGCACCCACAAGCCGTACACCCCGAAGGCGGTTCCAACCGGAAAGTGAAGCAGGTTGAGGGCTGAAACGACTATGCCCAGAATCCGGCCCCAGTTGCGGAACTTCAAAAGCCCGACTCCGGCCAGGATTCCCGGCACCGAAAGCAGCGCTATGAGCAGGAACAAACCCACTCCGAACAGTCCGAGCAGCGGCACCACAAAAGCGGCTTCCGGCTCTTCCGGCACAGCCACCGCCCCGACGATCCCTGCGGCGCCTCCGAAGACTGCCAGCACAATGAGGGCGCCGATGAGCCCCATTGCACCCAGTACGATATGGACGACTCCCAAGATCTTGACGTGGATTTCCATCGCGGCACCTCCAGGATTTGGCTTCAGTTTAACCGATGCAAGTCAGCACTCCACAGGAAGTTACGCATCGTCCCCATACCTCATTCGTGCCGGAAGGGTGAAAACCTGCGTCCTGACCGCGCCGGATGGGCGGGATCCCGATCACAGCCAGAATGCCTGAATCGCTCCGGCAGGCTCTCTCAAGCGCAGCGGCCCTTCGTCTATAATGCCTGCATCGACTATGGCCGAAATACTGCTGGGTCAATCCTACTATTTGCGCTTCGATCCCAAGCTGTGGGAGGCCATGCAGCCATATCCGCCGTTGGGAACCCTCTATGCAGCAGGTTATCTGCGGGAGCAAGGGTTCCAGGTGTCTCTTTTCGACGCCATGCTGGCAAGCTCCACCGGACAGTGGCTGGAGAGCCTGCGACGCCATCGGCCACGCTTTGCGGTGCTCTACGAGGACAGCTTTAATTACCTGAGCAAAATGTGCCTGCTGCGCATGCGCGAGGCCGCCTTCGAGATGATGGATCAGGCCCGCTCCAGCGGCGCGACGGTGATCGTTTCAAGCTCTGATGCCACCGACCACTTGGAGGAGTACTTTGCTCGCGGTGCCGACTACATCCTGATCGGCGAAGCGGAACAGTCCCTGGCGGCGCTGCTGAACTCCCTGACTGGTCGAGGCGCCCATCCGGTGGATGCAATTGCCGGGGTGTCACAGCCCGGCGCCCGAAGCGGCACAGTGCCCGCTGCAAGCCCGCAGCGCGACTTGGACCGGCTGCCTTTTCCAGCCTGGGATCTGGCTGATTTGGACCGCTATCGGGAGGCTTGGCTGGAACGCCACGGATACTTTTCGCTCAACATGGTGACCACTCGGGGGTGTCCCTATAGCTGCAACTGGTGCGCCAAGCCCATCTATGGGCAGCGCTACCACTCGCGCAGCCCTGAAAACGTGGTCCAGGAAATGGCCTACCTGAAGCAGTTGGCCGATCCGGACCACATCTGGTTCGCCGACGATATTTTCGGACTCAGGAAAGGCTGGATCGAACGATTCTCGGAGCTGGTCTGCCGACAAGGCTTGCAGACGCCCTTCAAGTGCCTGATGCGAGCCGACCTGGTCAATAGCCAGAGGGCGGCCCAGCTGCGTCGGGCCGGTTGCCGGACGGTCTGGATCGGCGCCGAATCGGGCTCTCAAAAAATCCTGGACGCCATGGACAAGGGGACAACCGTGGCAGACAATCTGCGCGCCACCCGCCAACTGCAGCAGGCCGGGATCGAAGTGGGGCACTTCCTGCAGTTCGGCTATCCTGGAGAAGGCTGGAGAGAAATTCGGAAAACGCTGCGCATGCTACGCCGAAGCCGCCCCGACGACATCGGAATCTCGGTCTCCTACCCGCTGCCGGGCACCAAATTCTTCCAAAGGGTCCAAGCTCAGATGGGGGACCAGCGCAACTGGCGGGATGGAAACGATCTGGCCATGCTCTACCGTGGGCCGTTTTCGACTGCCTTCTATCGGCGATTGCACAGAATGCTGCACATCGAGCACCGGGCCAGGCTGGGATGGAAGCAATTAAGGCGGGGCGAATGGAAGGGTGTTAAGCCGGTACTGCGGACGCTGCGGCTGCCCTGGGACTGGCTGTGCCTGCAGGTGTCGCGCCTCAGCGCCCAGCCTTTCCGCAAGTCGGCCCAACAGAGCAAGCCGAGAAGCTGGGGGCTGCGGACGGCGGATTGAGGGTGCCGGAACGGGTCTCGCGCAAAGACGCAAAGACCGCCAAGACAAATGTTGCCGCTTTCACGTCAAGATCGAACGCGCCTGCGGCGCAACGAGTCGACCCATCGTATCGGTGCGCTTGCCGTCCTGGTGCTCATGCCTCACAGCTCCTGCAACTGCGCCTGCGTGATGTGCGACATTTGGAAGTCCAACCGCAACAAGACGGAGTTGAGCGCCGAGCAACTCAGGCCTCACTTGGATGCAATAGGGCGGTTGGGGGTCCGCAATGTGGCCCTTTCAGGAGGGGAAGCCCTGCTCCATTCCAATTTGTGGAGGCTGTGCCGCCTGCTCAACCAAATGGGAATCCATATCCAACTGCTCTCGACGGGGCTGTTGCTCCGGCGGCATGCTGATCAGGTCGTGCAACACTGTCAGGAGACCATTGTCTCGCTGGACGGCAGTCCGCCCGTTCACGATGCCATCCGACGCATACCCCGCGCCTTTGAAGCTTTGTCCCAGGGAGTGGCCGCCCTCAAGTCCCTGCGAAAGGGCTACCGGGTGACGGCCCGATGCGTCCTGCAAAAGCGCAATTACTTCGACTTGCCGGGCATTTTGAAGGCGGCCCGCAGGCTGGGCGTGGACCAGCTTTCCTTCTTGCCTGTGGACGTCTGGAGCCAGGCCTTCAACCGCCCAAGCGGCTGGGACGATCCCCAGGCTGATTCCGTATCGCTGTCGGCCTCCGAGGCCGAGGAGTTCCCGCTCCTTATTGAGCGGGCCATCGAGCAGCACGCGGAAGATTTCAAGAGTGGTTTCGTGGCCGAAAGCCCCCAAAAGATGCGGCGAATCGGCGACTACTTCCAGGCCCGTGTGCAGGGGCGGCTGCCCCGGGCGCCCCGCTGTAACGCGCCCTGGGTTTCAAGCGTGATCGAATCCGACGGAACAGTCCGCCCCTGCTTCTTCCACCCCCCATTGGGCAACATCCATGAGGATTCCTTGGAAAGCATCCTGAATTCGCCCCGAGCCGTCCGCTTTCGCAGTCGGCTCAAGGTGAATGAGCATCCCGTCTGCCGCCGCTGCGTCTGCTCGCTATACCTCGATACGCGTGGCCCGCTTGCCCGCATGGTCCGCAGTCCGTTCAGCAAAGGCTGAGGCTCACGCTTAAAGATGGAGGAACACATGAAACCAGCCCTGAAGCCCCTTGCCCTTTTTTGCCTACTGCTCTCTCCAGCCCTGGCCGGACCCGAAGAGGAGGCCGTGAAGAACACCTTGATCGCCATGTGGAAGGCAATCGAAGAGGGAGACCTGGAAGGCTACTCCAGCCACATCCACCCCGATTACACCGTCTTCGGGGAAAACGACCCCTACCTGGCTTCGGGCAAAGAACTGGAATTGCGCGGCATGCGGAGCTACCTGAAGCGGGCGCGCAATGTCCGCACCGAAATGCACCAGCCCCAGGTGACCGTGCGCGGCGATACGGCCTGGATCGTCTACTACTGGACTGACGAAGGCTTTTCAGAGGGCAAGCGCTTCACCAGCCGCGGCAAGTCGACCCGCATCTTCGTCAAGCAAGAGGGACGCTGGCTGTGCATCCACGGCCATTTCACGGCTTTGCCCTGAGAGGCACAAAGGGATTTCGAATGGCGAAGGATCCTTCCTGCCGCCGATTCAATGCCGCTGAACATCCACTGCTTGTTGGTTTCTATCCTCTTTGAGTGAAACCATGGCTCCTTGCAGGCATGCCCGCTTCGATCTGCAGATTCTCGAGGGCGAATCCGCTTTCACGGCCACCGTTTTGGAGTCTCCGGCGGGTGAAGGGTCGGTGCGCTTCAAGGCGCCTTTAGGGCAGGACGATCTACAGTGGCTGCGCCAAGCGGAGCCCGGGCGGAGGGACCGAGATGCAGCAAGACGCGTCCGCCGGATCGGCAGCCAAGTCTTTCAGGCAGTCTTTGCCGGCGTGGTGGGCGAACTGCTCCGCAGCAGCCTGAGCAAGGTTCGCCAAACGGATAGAGGGCTTCGGCTTCGCTTGAGGCTTTCCGAGGCGGGTGAGCTGGCTGAGTTTCCCTGGGAGTTTCTCTTTGATCCCGCCTGCGGTCAATTCCTGGCCCTTCAGTCAGAGGTGACGCTGGTTCGCTCGCTGGGCATCCGGCAACCCGTCCGAAAAGCTACCCTGCCGCCGATCCGGATGCTGGTGGTGAGCTGCCTTCCCCGCAACCTCCAACAGCTCGAGGCCGAACGGGAATGGAATTCCCTGCTATCGGCTCTGCACGACTTCCAGATCCAGGGGCTCTTTGAGCTGCACCGGATCGACTCAGCCACATTGGAGGATTTGGAAGAGCAGCTACGGGTTACGACCTACCACGTCCTCCATTTCATTGGGCATGGCAGTTTCGATCCCCAGCAAGAGAGGGCTGAGCTGTTGCTGTTGGACGGGCAGGGAAAGGCGTTGGCCCTGAGTTCGGAGAAGTTCTCGACCCTGTTGAACGGTCAGAAGGAATTGCGCTTGGTAGTCCTGAACTGCTGCGAGAGCGCCCGCACCTCGCTGCATTCTCCCCTGACCGGATTGGCACACAGCCTGATTGCGCTCAACGTTCCTGCCGTGGTGGCCATGCAGTATCCGATCAAAGACTCGGTTGCACTGGATTTCGTGGGCCACTTCTACACCAATCTGGTCAGCGGCCTGCCCGTAGACGCCGCCGCGGCCCAGGCCCGACGGAACCTTTATTTCGGAATAAAACCGCCGCCCACAAGACGATCTGGCGAGCGACGACGCCAGGCTGCCCTCTCAAGCCCCGAAGCCGACTGGGCAGCGCCGGCCGTCTACATGAGGTCGGCGGACGGATTCCTTTTCGACTTGCCGCACAGACAACCGTTGGAAATCCGCTGGGGAGGGAGGCCGAGAAAAGTCCTCAGCCGAGGGCTCTCGATCTTCGCTTTGCTGGTGGTGCTGACCTTGATCTATGTCACTTACTTCGTCCATTCCCCGGTGGCGCCTTCCCCTGCATTGTTCGGCGAGTTGAAGATCGTCGCCCAACTGGAACTGGGGAAGGATTCAACTCTGATTGCAACGGTGTCAGAGGATTCAGCGGAAAACTTTGATGACCAAGTTCGAATCTCGGAACGGCTTCAGAACGGGTCGCTGCTGATCTACAAAGAGTTTTTCAATGCATCGAGTGCCGAGTCCTTGGCCGTCTATGAGAAAGGTCAAAAGATCGTCACCAACCACCTGGCTGTTCATTCGACGCGGAAGCCCACCATCCAGGATTTGCGGGACGACAGCCGCAGCGGAGCGATCTGCCAGGACGGGGTGGTCAGCGAAGCGATCGGTTCGGGTGCCTGCTCCGGGCATGGTGGCGTGCGGGAGTGGATTCACGAGCCCGAAGTCGTGGTTGCCCTGCTTTGCAACGACCACCGCTTGGTGGCGGGTGGCGACAATCAAGCTTGCGGACCAACCGGCGTCGCCCTGCAAATTAGAAATAAACACTTGGAAGATTTCATCCCGGCGCCCCATGATGAATAGTAGAAATGGGGTTTTAGGTTTAGGGTAGCGCTCATCGGTCCCTGCACTGCCGCGAAAAAGACACGACCCCTTTCTCCCTCCCGGCCCTTCCCCTTCCTCGGCGTCTCTGCGCCTCTGCGTGACTCCCCTCATCAGCGCGCCGAAGTGACCATCGACCGGCCCGACAGATTGGCCTTCCACCGCTTCAAGGTGTACAGCAACCGGATTGCCCCGATGATCACCCCGGACTGGAGCCGTCCTGCCTGCTGCAGGAAGTGCTTGCGGTAAAAGATCTCCATGGCGTTGTAGTAGTGGTAGAGGCTGGGTCCGGGATCACGCTCCGCCGAGCGGCCCTTGTAGTGGACGGCCTGGGCTTCGGGACAGTAGTAGATCTCCCATCCCTTTTGAGCGGCGCGATAGCAAAAGTCGAGATCTTCCCCGTAGAGGAAGAACTGCTCGTCCATCCAGCCGCTGCTCTCCAGCAATTCATGGCGAAACATCAGGAAGGAGCCTGAAACCGCCTCAACTTGGTGGGTCCGGCCGGGATCCAGGTAGGTCAGGTTGTAGCGGGCCAGCGACTTGCTGCGCGGAAAGAGCAGGCTCAGGCCCAGAATGCGGGGCAGGGCAACCGATGGGCGAGGAATGCTGCGGCGGCAGGCCAGCTGCAGGGTTCCGTCAGGATGGTTGATGCGGCAGCCCACAATGCCGGCCTGTGGATGGGCGTCCAGGAAAGCGCAGCAGCGGTCCAACGCGCCCTCCTCGACTTGGCAGTCCGGATTGAGCAGCAGGTAGTAGCGTGCCGGGCAGGCTCGGATGCCGCGGTTGCAGCCGGCCGAAAAGCCCAGGTTTTCTTCATTCTGCAGAAATCGGACCTTCGGAAAGCACCTTTGCAGTTCACTGAAATCCCGATCCTGTGAAGCGTTGTCGACGACCACCGACTGAAAAGGGACCTGTGTGTGGCTGTGCAGGCTCTCCAGGCAGCGGGCCAGGTAGTCCTTGCTGTTGTAGTTGACTGTGACGACGCTGAGGAGATTCATGCCGCCTCCCGGACGTTGCGCCGCCCTTTGAGCCAGTTGCGGGTCAACATTTGCCTAAGCCGCCTTGCCCTCAAGCGGCGCTGCCGCTGGACGGCCTTGCGCTTTTGAAGCAGGCGGCCCAGGTTCTTCACAAAGTCGCCTTTGGCGTGCAAAAAGGCCGCAGCCCGTCCGCGCAGAAGGAAGTAAACGAAAGAGAGGGCGTTGAAAAGAAGGCGTTCCGGCAGGTAAAGCAAGAGCAGCGGCAAAGGCATGTTCTTCCAGAAGACATACTCCGAATTGCGCTGGCCGTAAAAGACGTAGTCGCGGCTCAGGGTTCCGATGCTGGCGTTGACGTGATGACGGACCACCGCCTGGGGCACATATAGGCACCGATATCCCATTAAGCGTGCCCGCATGCTCAGGTCTGCATCTTCGTAGATGAGGAAGAAGTCCTCATCGAAGCCGCCCGTTTCTTCCAGCAGCTTGCGGCGGTAAAGAGCGGCGGCCCCGCAGGGTCCGAATACTTCGCGGCCTTGCAGATAGTTCTCCGAGAGCTGTCCGTGGCCGTGCTTGAAGGCGGCGCCCACCGCAGCCATGCCATCGCCGGCACTGTCGATCCGATCAGGCTGGGAGGCGAACAGGATGCGCGAAGCCCAAAAGTCCCAGGGCGGCCGGTCCTGCTCCAGCAGCGCTTCCAGCCAGGCGGGCGCCAGTTCGATGTCGTTGTTGAGCAGTGCGATCAAGTCTCCTGAGGAGGCCTCGATCCCCCGGTTGCAGGCAGCTGCGTAACCCAGGTTCTCAGGCAGCTCGATGAGTTGGGCCTGGGGCCATCGGCGGCGCACGCGCCGGGGGCTGGAATCGCTGGACGCGTTGTCGATGACCAACACCTGCTGGGCGGGGCGGGTCTGGGCGAATATCGATTCCAGGCAGCGGTCAATCCACTTCAAGCCATTGTAGTTGACCACCACCAGGCTCACAGAAGTCGGCACGGCCATGTATTATAATGCCCTCGATTCGGATTACCCGCGACCGGGCCAAAGGCAAGGAGTCCATATCAGGGAAAACGGGGCAGCAGACGCCCAGGGACATCCACAGAACAGGTCTTCCGGGACTTCGGAGCATTCCTCGGCTCCCTTTACCTGAATTCAAGACGTGAAAGGCCAACTCGCCCGCACCCTCAACAACGTCGCCGCATCGAGGCGATCCGTGCAGCTGCGCCACAATCGCAGTTTGGTACGCTTGATCCTGAGCCATTCGGCGGTCCTGGTCTTGGTCGACATGGGTCTGGGTGCTGTCGCTTACTTCTGGGCCTGGTTTATCCGCTCCAAGATCTCTTTGCCCTTCACTCAGGACCTTCTGCCTGAAAGCCGCTGGGACGTCGTGAGCCATCCCTGGGCCTTGCTGATTGTCAGCCAGATCTTTCTGCTTTACATTTTCGGGCTTTACGATGAACTGCGGACCATCCGTTACCGGGAAATCCTGACTCTTGTCACCATGGCCTGCACCATCCAGATGGTGGTTGCCGCCTCGGTCTTTTTTTTGACTGGAAGCCCCTATCCCCGCAGCGTGGTCCTGCTCTTCGCCTTCGTCAATGCAGCCTTGCTGTGCCTGTGGCGCGCCTACATCAAGCTGCAGCTGCGCCGCCACAACCTGCGCGTCCTGATCGTCGGAGAAGGCCCGGCCTCAACCCGCGAGATTATCGAGGAAA
>JANQFM010000993.1 GCA_028277865.1 Acidobacteriota bacterium | reverse complement strand
CGCGAGGAGCCGCAAGGGCCGCCCTGGCAAGGCGTCGCGAGAAAGGCCCGCGCAGGCGTACTGTATGTACGTCGAGCAGGCCGACCGAGCGCAACGCAGCCAGGGCGGATGGTTGCGGCTCCGCAGTAGGCAAACCGTGAGAAATCCGGGCTAAGTCGCTGGGGGCGGTACCTGAGGCCAGCCAGGTTGCTGTGCAGCCTCATGCTGGCGGCTCTTTACACTGGAGGTTGATCGTGACAAACCGGCCATCCAACTGGATCCCATATTTGCTGTCGCTGACTGTTGCTTTTTCCTGCAGCCTTTTTGCCCAAAAACGCTATTTCCGAGATCAGGGCCGTCAAAAGGTCGTTGTTGAAGGCACCCAAACCCTGGGCGAGTTGCGCGATGGCAAGCTCTATCTTCAAGAGCGCCAGGCCGTTGAAATGGCCCTGCGGCAAAACCTCGAATTGAATGTGCAGCGGCACCGTCCTCTGGCCGGCTTCTGGGAGGTCGAGTCGCGACGGGGGATTTACGATCCTTTGTTCGGTTTCGGATTCAACTGGGACCGAAACAAGACGCCTGCGGCAAGCATTTTGGCCGGCGGTGACAATATCACCGACATCAATACTGATTACAATTTCTCCTACGGGCAGGATTTCCCCAAGGGGGGACGGCTGGAATTCTTCTTCAGCGGCAACCGAAACCGGACCAACAACAGCTTCGCCAGCCTGGTGCCGGCCATCTCGACCGACTTCAGCCTCACATTTCGCCAGAATCTTTTGCAGGGCTTCGGTCGCGTAGACGCCGACTACGACATCGAGATCTCACGCAACGACCTGCAAATCAGCGAGTTCGAATTTGAGCGCCGCCTCATCGAAACCATCGGGTCTGTTCAGGAGGGCTACTGGGATCTGCAGTTCGCCCTGAGGGACATCGAGGTGCAGGAGAAATCCCTGCAGCTGGCCAACACCGTCCTGGAGCAGAACCAGGCACGCTTCGAGGTGGGCTCGGCAGCCCGCCTTGAAGTCATCGAGGCTGAAGCTGAAGTGGCTTCGCGGCGCGAGCTCCTCATCCGGGCCCGCTTCGACTACCGCCTTGCTCAGGACCAATTGATCCGCATCATCACTGCCCACCAGGATCCTCGCCGCTTTCCTGCTGAGATCGTCCCGGCTGACGGTATTTACCGGCCCGACGAAATTAGCAGCCCATTCCAAGATCTTTATTCTCAAGCGCTGCAAAGTCGCCCCGAACTGGCCCAGGCCGACCTGCGCATCGAAAACCAGCGCCTCGGCCTGCAACGTTCCCGCAATCGCCTCAAGCCAAGCCTGGATCTCGTCCTGGGCTACCGGCAGTTCGGGCTGGGGGGCACCCAGATCATCCGCGACTTTTCCCAGGGCTTCGTCGATCCGCCTGTGATCGGCATTGTCCCCGGGGGGCTGGGAGACTCTTTGGAGCAGCTCTTCGGAGCTGACTTTTACGGCTATGTGGTGGGCCTTGATCTGCGCCTGCCCCTTTCCAACCAGACAGCCCGATCCGAAAACGCCCGCGCCCAGATCCTTCTGGATGAGGAGACTCTGCGGCGGCGTTCCGTCGAGCAGCAGGTGGCGGTGGAGATCCGGGAGGCCTTGACCAGCCTGGAAAAAAACCGTGCTCAGGTGCAAGCCTCCGAAGCGCTGGTGCGATTGGAGCAAGAGCGCCTGGACGGCCAGCAAGCCCGATTCGATGTGGGAATGTCCACCACACGCCAACTGATCGAGGCCCAGCGCGAGTTGGTGCTGGCCCAATCGATCCTGTTGCGCAATGAAGTCGAGCTCATCAAGAGCCGCATTCGGCTGGACCAGGCCCTGGGCGCCACCTTGCAGGCATTCCGCATCCGCCTGGCCGATGCGGTCAAGGTGAATGTCAGATGAGGGAGACCGGAAACCGGCAGAAAAAGAGGCGGAAGGGCAGTCTGCCGGATATCGGGGTAGCTTCCGATCATCCCGAATGCCAAAGCCCTCTGCCGGTCTTCGGTCTCCGGTTTCCGGTCTCCTTTTCTTAATGCACCACCCGCGTCTTGTTGGCCTTGAAGTCCATCAGGACATGCTCGGCCAGGTTGTCGACGCTGGTCAGGTAGGCTTTGCCCTGGGAAATCTG
>JANQFM010000966.1 GCA_028277865.1 Acidobacteriota bacterium | reverse complement strand
AGGGTCCGCTGGAGGCAGGGCCAGCTTGTCCTGCAGCAAGGGGAACAATGCCAGGCTCAGGGCCACGGCCAGCAGAATGCGAATGGGGGACGGGATGGCAAAGCTGCTCCAGACCGGTGCAAAGACCATCAATCCCCCGATCCGGGCCAGCAACATGAGGAAGGGCAGGAAGAATTCGGGTGCCGCACCGATCTGAATCATTTTTCCAGGCTGGGCCGGGTGTCAAGCCCTTTCAGGCTCTTTTCGCCAGTCTGGGGGCACCGGCCTCCGGCTTCCGGCTAGCCTGCGTACTTGGCTAGCTGAGAGAAGAGTTGAGTTGTGTAATCGATCATCTGCTTCATCATCCAGGAGGTGAGGGCCAAGCCCACCAGCAGCACCACCAGGATGCGGGGGACAAAGCTGAGGGTCGGGTCGTGAATCGAGGTCACCACCTGGACCACGCTGATCAGCAAGCCCACCACCAATCCCACAGCCAGCAGCGGCCCGCTCAAAAGTAGGACTGCCTGGCCCATGTCTTGAATCAGCTGTATGACTTCCGCCTGAGACATCCTCTATTTCCCCTTTTTGCTAAAACGGCCCGAAGCCTTCCAGCACCGAGCCCACCACAAGCCTCCAACCGTCCACCAGGACAAAGAGCAGAATCTTGAAAGGCGTGGAGATGACGATGGGGGGCAGCTGCAGCATTCCGATGGAGAGGAGGATGGAGCTGACCACCATATCGATGACCAGGAAAGGCAAAAAGAGCACAAAGCCGATCTGGAAAGCGGTCTTCAGCTCCGAAATCATGAAAGCGGGAATGATGACCCGCATGGGCAAGTCGTCCGGAGTGCGTGGCTGAGGCAGTTTGGCCGCACCCACGAAGAGGGCAAGATCAGCCTCGCGAACGTTTTTGAGCATGAATTCGCGAACCGGTTTGGTGGCCGCTTCCAGCGCCTGGGGAGGGGTCAGGTCACCGTTCTGATAAGGGACTACAGCCTGATCGTAGACCCGATCCCAGGTGGGGCCCATCACGAACATGGTCAAAAAAAGGGTCAGGCCGATCAGGATCTGGTTGCTGGGCGCCCCCTGGGTTCCCAATGCTTGGCGCAGAAAATGGGCCACAATGATGATGCGCGTAAAGGAGGTCATCGAAATGAGGATGGCGGGCAAAAAGGAGAGCAGGGTGATGATGGCCAGGAGCTGAAGGGGGACGGAGTAGGTGCCTGCTTGGCCGAGATCGAACTGCAGGCCGGGAGGCTGCTGGGGGGGAGCCTGGGCCAAGGACTGGCTCGTCAGGCCGACGAGCACCAGCAAGAGGATTGCCCATTGGGGGCCGCTGAAAATCCATTGCCCCAACCTTCGGCGCATCATTGCACGCTCTCCTCCAGGACGGCCTGAAAGGGTTGTATCTGCGCTGTTGACTGCACTGCCTGCGGAGCTTGCGACGGTTCTTCAATGGAATCGGAATCGATGCGGGCCAACAGGGAAAGGTTTTGAGGAGTCGCACCCAACAGAAATTGCTCATCTCCAACCGACACCAACAGCAGGCTGCGCCGCTCTCCCAGTGAAGCTCGCTCCACGACTTGGATACGGCGCGGACGGGCCAGGCTTGGAAGACGGCCTTCCAAGCGCCGGTAGAGCCGGTAAAGGATCCACAGCAGGCCGAGAATCAGCAGCAAGGCCAGGACGGATTGCAAGTAAAGCATTATTCTCCGCTCCCCACTTCGGTGATCTGGATGCTGGAGCCTTTCTCCGAAGTCACCACTTCAGCCAATGCGATGGGGATATCCTCGATGGTCAAGATGACGCTCTCATGAGCCGGGCGGTCCAGGGTGATGATGTCTCCCGCCTTGATCTGCAGGATCTTCTCCAGGGAACGCACCGCCTGTCCGACCTGAATGTCCACCTCGTAGCGGACCTCTCTAAACTCATCGATCAGCGAGGGTTTCTTGCCGGATCCTTCCGGCTTGGCTTGGGTTTCGGGCTGCGCCGATTCGGGTTCGGCTGCAGCCGCCGCAGTGCTGCTCATCAGGACTCCTTATCAGGCGTCAGTTCCGGCTGACAACTGAATACTGCCTACTGAATCAGCATTTCAGTGATGTACAGTTCCAAGACCTCTCCCCATTCCTCGGGAAAGACCCGGGCTATTTCTTTCAGCAGCTCAGACTTGAGCGCTTCCCTGCCCTCCATGCTTCCCAGATCCTGAGAGGACTTTGCTCCCACGGCAAAGATAAGCCGGTCTTGCAGGCGCGGCTTAAAGAGAGGATCTTGGGGGATCTCGGGCACTTCGCCGTCTTCGCCAGCCCGGTAAATGCCCAGGGTCAGGGAAAGCCTTACGAAGCGGGGTTTGCGTCCTTTGTCGGACAGCTGGATCACGAGCGAATCCAGCTCCAGAGTCTGATTGACCTCGGGATAGTCTTGCTCCGCCTCTTGCCCGGCAATCGGCTCGTCCGAGGCGAACACGCCTCCATAGTACGCGCCCAGGACGCCGGAAACCAAAACCAGCAGGACGCTCCCGATGATCAGGATCAGCTTCTTTTTGCTCTTTGCAGGCGGCGCCTCTTCGGCTTGCGCCTCCTCTTGTTCTTGCACTTCCTCTTGGTCCACAGTCTTCACCTCCAGGTCAACCCTGCCGTTGGAAGCAAAGGACATGCCAATCAGGCACAAATGAGGGAAATGCGGAACCCCAGGGGGAATCAGGGGCCGAAAACAACTACGGGCTGCCAAAAAACAGGCAGATGCAGGACCAAGCGGGTGTCAAGAGGAAGTCGGCAACTCGACAGAATCTTGACGCCTGCAGCGGAAGGTTTCGCGCAAGGACGCAAAGATTTCAAAGTCAAGTCAAGAGTCAATCCTGTCTGACCCATGCGGCTTTGCGGCCTTGCGCGAGTTCTGCTCCTGTCATTAACGCTTCAATGCGATGGCTTCCTGGACCACTTCGTCGGCGGTGGTCACCAACCGGGAGTTGGCCTGGTAGGCGCGCTGAAAAATGATCAGCTTGACAAACTCCTCGGCAATGTCGACGTTGGAGCTTTCCAAGGAATTGCCCCGCACCAGTCCTCGACCGCCTGTCTCCGGCTCACCGATCGTTGGATCGCCTGAAGCCGAGGTGCGGGCGTAAAGGTTGCCGGAAATCTTCACCAATCCCTGCGGATTGACGAACTTGGCCAAAGCGATCTGCCCCACGGGAGAGGATTCGCCGTTGGTGAACAATCCCTCGATCACGCCGTCGCGGCGCACGACGATCGAGGAGAGGATTCCGGCACTGTTGCCGTTCTGAAAGGAATCAGAGACCTGGCTCTGCAGATTGAACTGAGTGATCAATCCCTGGCCTTCGTCATCAAACAGCTGCCAGTCGATGAGCAGGTCATCGGCGCCGTTGGCCAAACTGCTGACGGTGATCCCGGTGACATTTCCCGCAGGAGTGGCGATCTGGCCCTGACCATCGAAAGTGATGCTGCCCGAATCCAGTACCACGGGCGGGTCGGTGTCGAGGCCACCGGTGTCTGCAGCGGGGATTTGCAGTTCGTAGTCCCAGCCGGTGGCGGTGCGGGTGAACTGAAAGGTGATTTGGTGGCTGTCCCCCAAGGAATCGAAGACCGTGATGGGATTGGTGAAGATTTCGCCCACCGCCAGGTTGGAATTGAGGTTGGCTTCGAACTGCATGATGGTGGTGGCTTGCGGCTCCAGACTCGTGGTGTCCGAGATATTGAGGGGGGACAGGTCGGAGTTGCGGGCGATGACCCCGTTGACCGATGGATAGCCCAAAACGAACAGCCCGTCCGTAGTCATCAGCGTTCCGTCGTTGTTGACCAGAAAGTTGCCGGCCCGGGTGTAGAACTGCGAGTTGACCCCGTCTCCCACGATGAAGAAGCCGCTGCCCTGAATGGCCATGTCGGTGGGAACCTGCGACGCCTGGATGCTGCCTTGCGAGAAGGTCTCACGGATGTCCTCGATCTGAACCCCCTGCCCCAGCTTCAGCAACTGATTATTGGCTGAGATCAGCTCTTGAAAGAAAATGTTGTTCACCTTGAAACCGACCGTATTGGAGTTGGCCAGGTTATTGCCGACTGTCTCGATTCCGCGTGAATTGGCGACCAGACCAGCCAGTCCTGTAAAGAAAGCTCCACCCATGATGTTTTCCTCCTCGGTTTAGTGACTCTTGTCAATCGCTTCGGCACTTCCTCAGGCCACCGGATCTTCTACGGGATCCGGATCGGCGACCTCCTGGCTGCCGTCTTCCTCGGGCGGATCCTCAACCTCATCGGGCGGCGGGTTCAAGATCAGTTCGGCCATAATGGCCAGCGAAGTCTCGGTCAGCTCCCGGATCTTGACCAATTCATCCAGCGAACTGAACTGCGCCACTTGGGCAACAAACTCGGTGTTCTCGACAGGCTCCAATGGATTCTGGTTGGACAACTGGGCCACCAAGAGCCGCAAGAACTCGAAACGCCCCAATTCCTGGCTTCCGAAACCGTTGTCATTTCCGGTTGCGGGATCCGGCGGAATGGGATTGAATCCGACTTCCATCGTCTCGATCTCCTTTCTCCTCGCTCACTTCCTTCCCTGCACAAAAAAAAGGTCTTGACCGCCGATTGGGCATCCTAAGCCACCAGGTGAAGGCTTCCCGGCCTCAATGGTGGTTGCCCAGGCGGATCTGAAGCTTCTTGACTGCCTTCCTGGTGCGGTGCAGCCGACCCGGACCGTCGCGAAGATCCCTGCTGCTGCCGGTTCTGGCCTCCAGCCTCCGTTGCGGAACGGCCTGCATCGCCTCCATCCTGATCCTGTGATTGCATCGGCAGCACTTCCAGATGAGCGATCCGCAGTCCGCTGTCGGCCAGGCGCTCGATCAGCAAGGGAAGCCGGGCTTCAAGCATGTGGAGCACTTCGGGATCCTCGACCAGAAATCGGGCCGCCGTCGTTTTCTGATCGGCACTCAACAATGTCTGGATCTGGATCTTGCCCAGGAACTCGGGCTTGAGGCGGACCTCAAATCTCGTTTCGCCTTGGGAGCGGAGCAGGCGGGCATTCTGGACGATTTGGGTGACGACCTCTTCGGCCTCTGCACCACGTACCGACGATGTCTCTGAAAGCAAGCCTTGACGAAGTGCCTCCGGCAGGGACGCCTTGGACACCTGATTCTCAGCCACTGGAAGGTCCGGCTGGAGACCGGCAGGCTGAGCTTGCAGGAATTCCGCAAAGCGTCCCGCAGAGGAGGGCGCTTGATGGACGGCTGCCGTAGTGGAGGAAGCGGCCCCCGGGCGCATTGCAGCAGGCTGCTGAGAAGACGATTCGTAATCGGTCATCGGGCGCAAAGTGGATTCCGTTTCCGTCCGCGGCGAGTCACCAGCCGCCAAGGCAGGACTCGACGAAAGGGGTTTGCTGCGCTGTTCAACAGTGGTTGACTCCCGAGTCACCGGCCGCAAGGCCGATAGCTGGGCAGAGGAAGCCAACGCAACATGAGGGAGGCTGCGTTGAATCAGGTGAGTTCGATGCGACGGCTGCAAGTCGGGCTCCTGATTGCCCTCTTGAGTGAATGGACGGGAGGTGGCCTCCGGTTGATCCAGCCCTTCGAGTCGGCGTCCTGAAACAAGCTGCGGAAGGTTCACTGCAGGCCGGGCAATATCCGGGAAAGAAGCCAAGACCCTGGCACGTACAGCCGTTAGGGACTGGGCAGCTCCACTGTCCTGCAGTTGGTTACTTGAATGCGGCCGGGAAGGCCTTGTTTCCGCTTGTGCTGCTTCCGAATCCGAAATTGCAGCCTGGGCCTGCACTGCCGTCTTGGATTGAGAATTCACGCTTTGGACTTGCCCCGCTCTCGCCAGCACTTCGGGGACAGACCCTTTTAAAGCTGCGGCAGAATCCCCGCCTGCACTCTGCCCGGAGACGACGCGGCCAAAAGAGGAAGGCACGTCCATCCCATGCTTGGCCGCCTCCGGCCCTGGAAGGCTCCCCTGGTCGCCGCCAGCGCCCAAAAGCGCTGCCAGTTCGTTCACAAATCCGGATGCGGTCAGAGGCTGTTCCTCCTTCTGAACCGGGGACGAGTCCGTCTGAATCGATTCAGAGAGGGCAGCTTTTGTGAAAAGTCCGATCAAGCTCATAGCAATCCTGTTCTCAGCCGGGCCTTTTATGGCAAGCACTGTGCCAAATCGCTTTTCCCCGGCCTCTACAGAGCTTAAGCATTGACATGTAACGGCTTACAGCTAAGGAACGATTAGGCGGAATGCCGCTACAGAAGGGATTGGGAAGGCAGTTCCTGCCTACCAGGATGGGAAAGTTGGGAAAGAAGGGCAGGATCTTCGCAGGCCTCTGCACGCCTTGCCGGGTTCCTCTATCGCCCCATGCGCGCCAGGTACAGCTCGTCGGACTCTTGCTGGAAAGTGCGTTCGGCCTGGCGGGTGTGGTCTTTTTGCTGCTGCTCGCGCAGGCGGTCCAGTGTCTTGCGCTTTTTGGTGGCCTCGACCAGCACTTCCCTTTGGCTGGTCACTTTGGTTTCCAGAGCGGCCCGGCGACCGGCCAACTCCTCCAGGTGACGACGCAGCGAAGCAATGAAGCGGTCATAGACCAAGATCTCATCGGGCAGGATCTCCTGCTTGCGGCACAATTCCTCTTCGGCTTGGCGCAGGCGCCTGCAGGCCTCACTTTGCTCCCTGAACAGTCCCTGCTGTTCCATCAAGAGCGTGTTCAGCTCCATTTCCTCGGCCTCTTCACGATGCTCCGCATACTCGAGCGCCGCCTGAAGCTTGAAGCGAAATCTTTTCATCCGAGCGCACGGGGCCGTACCTTGCGGCCCCTTCCCTCCTGGCTTACTTCTTAACCAGACGCATCAGCTCCTGGATGGCCGTTTCCCGAGGAACCTTTTCATCAGATTTCTGCTGCAGATAGAGGTGGATGTGATCGATGCGGTCGATGGCCTGGTCGATCTTGGGATTGGAACCCCGAGCGTAGGCGCCGATGTTGATCATGTCCTCAGCTTTGCGGTAGGTGGCAAGCAGCTCCCGCACCTTCCCCGCCATCTCGTGCTGTTCGGGTTTGGAAATGTCGGACATCAGCCGACTGACGCTCTCCAAGGCGCTGATGGCGGGAAAGTGGTTCTTCCAGGCCAATTCGCGAGAGAGCACGATGTGGCCGTCCAGCAGGCCTCTTACGGCGTCAGCCACGGGTTCGTTCATGTCGTCTCCCTCGACGAGCACGGTGTAAAAGCCGGTGATGCTGCCCTTCTCCATGTTTCCGGCCCGTTCGAAGATTCGGGGCAAGAGGGTGAAGACCGAGGGTGTGTAGCCTTTTGAAGAAGGAGGCTCGCCGGCGGCCAGCCCAATTTCCCGCTGGGCCATGGCCACTCGGGTGACCGAGTCCATCACCAAAAGCACGTCCTTGCCCTGGTCGCGAAAACACTCGGCCACAGCGGTTGCAGTCAGAGCAGCTCGAATTCGCATCAAAGGGGGATGATCCGAAGTCGAAACCACCACAACGCTGTGCTTGAGCCCTTCTTCGCCCAGGTCGCGTTCGATGAAGGCCTTGACTTCCCGTCCCCTCTCGCCCACCAGGGCAATCACGCTGACAGCGGCTTCGGTATGACGGGCCATCATCCCCAACAAGGTGCTCTTGCCCACACCGCTGCCTCCGAAAATGCCCACCCTTTGCCCTCTTCCGACACTGAGCAAACCGTCGATGGCGCGCACTCCGGTGCCCAAAGGGGTATCGATGGGACAGCGATCGAGAGGGCTGGGCGCCTGACGGTGCAGGGGGTAGCTGCGGCCCGGAGCCATCATGCCTTTGCCGTCGATGGGACGCCCATTGCCGTCGATCACTCGGCCCAGCAGCGCGTCGCCGATCTCGACACTGGGCAGTTGCTTGCGTGCGATGATGGGATCGCCCAGCTTGACGCCCCCGATTTCGTAGACAGGCATGGAAAGGACGGTCTTGTCGCGAAAGCCGATGACCTCGGCCATGATGGGGCTTCCGCCTTGCTGGGAGCGGATCTCGCACAACTCGCCCACTCCGGCTGGAGGGCCCTTCGACTCGATCACCAACCCCCCGGCCTGGCGCACTTTGCCCACCAGCTTGAGCGTTTCCAGGCGGGCCAGTTTGTTGCGGTAGCTTGCCAGGTCGATCATGTCAGTTGTCGGTTGTCAGTTGTCAGTTCAGAGAAGAGCCGAAATCCGAAACCCGGAACCTGGAACCTGAAAAAGCGGATCCTTTCGCTTCCGCCTAAAACTCCCCTAAAAGGCCTTTCTCGATTTCCTTGAATTGCTCGTCGATGCGACCGTCCAAGGTGCCGTTTTCGGTTTCCATCAAGCAGTCGCCGCGCTGCAGGCCTTGGCGGGGCTTGAGGACGATTTCAATATCCTGCTTTTCGGAAAACCCCTCGGGCAGGTTCCCTTCCATCTGCTTGAAGTCCGAAGGGTTGAGGTGGATGGTGACTTTGCTGTCGACGTTGAGCTTTTCCAGGCCGATTCGGACAAAGGTGTTGATAATCTTTTTGTCCAGGTTGATCTCCCGGTGGACCAGCTTGCGGGCGATCTCGACCGCCAATGCCACCAAGTCGCGCTCACTGCGGTCGATGATCTCCTCACGCAGCCGAGCCAGCTTCTCCATCGAACGCCCGAAACGCCTCAGCACAGCGTCCACTTTCTTTTCAGCCATTTGCATGCCGGCCCGATCGCCGGCTGCGTAGCCTTTCTCGAATGCTTCCCGTTCCACCTCATGGGGATCCTGGGGCGTCTTGCCAGGTGAAGCCCCCGACTTGCCCATCGGCTTAACAACCGCATAAGGCGGGCTTTTGTCGGCGGGCGATGCGCCGTCCAAGGGACGGAAGCGAAACTCCTGAGCTCGATTGGGGTTGGCAATCCGGCTAGCTGACATATTCCTCCGGCCCTCCTGAGCCCACATCGATGGTGCCGGCCTGTTCCATCTCGCGAACCGTATTGACGATTTCCTGCTGGGCCTGTTCGGCGTCCTTGAGGCGGATGGGGCCCATGGCGTCCATGTCCTCCTTGAGCATTTCCACAGCGCGTTGAGACATGTTTCGGAAGAAATGCTCCCTGAGATCTTCGCCCGTTCCCTTGAGGGCCGTCACCAAGACCTGCTTGTCGATGTTCTGAATGATCTTGCGCATCTCGCGATCGCCCAAAATGAGCAGATCCTCGAAAACGAACATGTTGTTGCGGATGGCCAGGGCCATGTTGGGGTTCTCATGCTCGATGGTCTCCAGGCAGGATTGGCTCACGTCGCGGTCCATGTGATTGAAGATCTCGGCTACGTGGCGAACCCCCCCGCAGGAACCGCTGTCGTACTTGGCCCCCGTGTCGAGCTTGTCGGCGATGACGCCGATCACCCGGTCGCGGATGGGTTGTGAAATCTGCTCCAGCTGGGCCAGGCGCATGCAGACATCGGTGCGCAGCTCATCGTCCAACAGGCCGATGGTCTTGGCAGCCTGATGGGGCTTGAGGTGCGAAATCACCAGGGCTACGGTTTGTGGATGCTCGCTGAGCAGTAGTTTGGAAAGCTGCAACGGATCAGACTTCTGCAGGACAGCCAGCCCTTTGACGTTGATGCGGGAATGGAGGCTGATCTCTCGGATGTAGTCGCGCGCCACATCGGGGCTGAAGGCTGATTCCAGCAGCCGTTTGGCAGTGTCCATGCTGCCCTGCAACTGGCTGCGGCCCACCAGTTCGGCGTAGGTCTGCATGACCACCGCCTGGCTGATGTTTTCGGGGACCGAACCCAGCTTGGAGATTTCCTGGCTGATCCGCATCACTTCTTCATCGGACAAGCGCCGAAAGACTTCGGCGCTGATCTGGTCTCCCAAGTAAAGCAATAAGATGGCGGCCTTGCCGGGGCCGGTGAGCTTGGAAATATCCCGTTCCACTTTTTTGGTGGCAGTCGCTTCAGCCATGAAAACCACTCCCGCTTTTGATCTTAATCAGCCAGGCCCTGGAAAACTTGTGATCCGACCCCCTGTCAGTGATCCAGCCACTCCTTGACCAAGTCGGTAACCACTTCGGGCTTTCGTTGGGCCAGCTCAGTCACTTCGCCCCCGTATTTCTCCTCCTCAGAAGGCTCTTTTTGCTTCTTGGGCTGCTCCCCTTCAGGAAGGGCCAATTGCTGATGTTCGCCAAGCTGTGCGGGCGCTCCCGCCAGCTGGGGCACCTGTCCCGGCGCCAGTTGGCCGGCGTTGCGTTCGACATAGGCAAAGACCTGGCGCTTGAGGGGCCGGAAAATGAGCAGATAAAAGAGCAGGAAAAGAAGCAAGATCCCCAGATAGCGCAAAGCGGGCATGATGATGTGGTGATTGCGCTCGAAAAAACCCACCGTTTCGACCATCGCTGGCGGGCTGGGCGGTACTGGGAATGGGACGTTGACCAGCGTGAGATTATCACCCCGCGCCGGCTTGAGGTTGATTGTCGAAGCCACCACTGCACGTGCGGACTCCAATTGCTCTTCCGTCCATGGCACCTTCTGATCCACGGGCCTGCCCCGGTCATCCTGCCCTTGGACGGTCTTGTGATCCACCACGACCGCCATGGAAATGCCTTTGATGCTTCCTCCGGGAGATTGGAGCAGGCGTTCGATGGTGCTGTGGGAGTAGTTGCGCGTCTCGCTGGTGGCGTTTCCGGCAGCTGCCTGCGAGCCGTTCTGAGGAGCGGCGCCTTGGTTGGAAGCAAAGCCTGGAATCCCCCCCACGCCCTCGGCACCCGGAACGGGCCTGATGGTCCGCTCCTCGCCCAGCAGAACGGGGTCCATCAAATGCTCCTTCTGCTGCACCTGATCGAAGTCGATATCCAAAGAGGCCTGTACGGTGACATTGCTGGCATAGGGTTCCAGGATGGTGAGCACTTTGAGCTTCAGTTCATCTTCCAGCTTGCGACGCAGCTGAAGCTGACGTTCGCTCAGAAGCTGCCCGCCCTCATCGGTGCCTGAAGCCAGAACGCCGCTGGGTCCGGTCACAGTCACATTCTCCAGCGCCAGCCCTTTGACGGAACCCGCCACAGTTTCGCGGATCGCTCTTACAACGCCCGGTTCCAGCGACCTCCCGGCCTGGGGAGTCAGCTGAACCGAAGCTCGGGCCGGTTTTCGCTGCTCTACAAAAAGCGAATCCTCTTCCAAGCTGAGGTGGACCCGAACCAGACGCAGGGAGTACTGCTCCTGGATGCTGCTTTCCAGCCGGCCCTGCCAGGCCCTCAGAAATTTCATCCTTTCGCCGAAATCGGTGATGCTCCAGTCGTATTCGTCGAACACCTCCATCCCCACCCGCCCGTCGGAGAGCAAACCTCCCGCCTCAGCCAGCATTTCAGCATCCCGGTATAGGTCCGTCGGCACCAGAATGCTCCTGCCATCTTCAGAGATGGTGGCGGAAATGCCCTGTTGCTGCAAAAGGTCCAGGATCTGTTGCCGGGTGGCGGCATCGGCATTTGTGGCCAAAGGCCGGTAGCCGGATTGGTTGAAGAGATAGACAAAACCGAGGATCCCGAACAGAGTTACAGCCCCCAGGGCCAGCATGGAGAGCTTTTGGTTCAGGGACAGGTTTTGATTGATGGCTTGAAGTTGCGCGAAAAAGCCGGGCATGGTGATTCTCCCCCCTTTCTTCGCCCCGCGGCGAATCGGCTGGCTTTGAAATGCCCGAGACAGCCTCTCTGCCGGGGATGAGGGCCTTCGAGGCCTCATCCCGCGCCTGGCATTCAATCAGGCCCGGATCCCAGCTGCCGAAATGTCACCCCTCGCGGGCCGTTCCTGCCGTTGAGCCGCGCGAGCCGGCTTGAGGATTCCGGGCGTCAGCCGTCCTCCCAAACGGAAGACGGTCTTGGTGCCCAATATTCGCTAGACCTGCATCCGCATCACTTCTTGATAAGCTTCCACCAGCTTGTTGCGGACCTGCATGACCATTTGAAAAGAGAGGTCCGCCTTCTCCATGGCAATCATGGCGCTGTGGACGTCCTTGATATCGCCTGAAAGAATCTTGTCGATTTCCTGTCCGGATGACTCCTGCAACTGGTTGACCTCGTCCAGGGCATTGGAGAGAAGCTCGGCAAAGCGTTCCTTGCTCTCCCCGCTTCCCTGCCCCTTGCCGGACTTGGAGAGGTTTTCGAGTTGCTGAAGCGGACTGGTTTGATTGATAAAGATTTCACTCATGGCCCTAACCTCGTCTTCCCAGATCGATCGACCGCTGCACGATTTCCTTGACAGCTTGGAAGGCCCGCACATTGGCCTCGTAAGTCCGAGTGGCCGCCATCAAGTTGGCCATTTCCTGGATGGGGTTGATGTTGGGATAGGCGACAAAGCCCCTCTCGTCAGCATCCGGATGATTGGGTTCATGGCGCAAGATCGGTTCGGCCTCGGTGACGACAACCTCTGAAATGCGCACCCCCTCCAGTGGGCCCTCCTCCTCGATCAGGTGGCTGAAGATTTCGCCGAAGCTGGGCATGGGAGTGGACATGAAGACAACGTCCTTGCGCTGATAGGGGCCCCCTTGCGCAGTGCGGGTGGTTTGCGAATTGGCGATGTTGGTCACCAGCAGTTCCATCCGGCGCCGGTTGGCCGTCATGGCCGAAGCGCTCACGTCCAGGGCAGTGAAGATTCCGCTCATCGGATGCCTAACCTCCTTGAATGGCCGAACGGATGGCGGCCAGCTTCCTTTGCACCAATTGGGCCACGGCCGAGAACTTGAGCACGTTTTGGGCCAGCTGGGTCATTTCGCGATCCATGTCCACATTGTTCAGGTCATTGCCCAGAGCATCGGTGCCGCTGGCGGCCAGCCGGCCGGTCTCCCTGATCAGTTCCGGCTTGCCGCCCAAATGCCCCTCATGAGTCCTCTTCAAGGACATTCCGAGGCCCTGTTCCAAAGAAGCCTCCTGGAAGATGTGCTCAAAGTTCAGCTCCTTGGCCTGGTAGCCGGGGGTCTCGATATTGGCGATGTTGCTGTTGATCACCTGCTGCCTCTTGGAAGCGTAGTCCAGGAAGAGCTTCATGCGGTCGATTCCAGCTTGTTCAAAAATCTTCATCGGTGACGTCCTTTGCCTTCACCCTGCTCAAAGGTGGAGGCCCTCCTTGCGGTACTCGCTCAGCTTGTTGCGCAAAGTGCGCAGGCTGATCCCCAGCATCTGGGCGGCGTGGGTCCGGTTGCCGCCCGTCTCTTCCAGGGTGATTCGGATCATTTCCTTTTCCATCTCGCGCAGCGACCGGCCTGCCTTCATTTCCAAGGCACCGGGACTGGGCTCCTCGTCGTCCAGCTTCAGGAAGAGGTCTCCCGGCGAGACCACGGGATTCAGGCACAGAGTCAAGGCGCGCCGCACTACGTTTTCCAGTTCGCGCACGTTGCCCGGCCAGCTATACTTTTCGAGCAGCTGCAGGGTCTCGTCGGCAAAATGCTTCGGCTTGCCGCCCTCCTGATACTTCTCGCAAAAATGGTTCACAAGCAATGGGATGTCCTCTTTGCGCCGGCGCAATGGAGGGATGGTGAGCGGAATGACGTTGAGCCGGTAGTAAAGATCTTCGCGGAATGCGCCGTCCGACACCGCCTTTTTGAGATTGCAGTTGGTGGTGGCGATAACCCTCACGTCGACGGGAACCGGCCGGAGCCCGCCCACGGGATCGATTTCCCGCTCCTGCAAGACGCGCAGCAGCTTGGCCTGCAGCAGGGAGGGCATCTCGCCCACCTCGTCGAGCAAGATGGTTCCCCGGTCGGCCAATTCGAACTTGCCCGGCTTTTTGGCCATGGCGCCGGTAAAGGAACCCTTTTCGTGCCCGAACAATTCGCTTTCCAGCAATTCGTCGGGCAGGGCTGCGCAGTTGACGGCTACGAACGGCCCGTTGCGGCGCTGGCTGCAGTGGTGGATGAAGCGGGCCACCAGCTCTTTGCCCGTGCCGCTTTCGGCTTCCACCAGCACTGTGGCATTGGTCTGAGCAGCCTGGGTGGCCAGCTGAAGCAGCTGCTGCATCTTCAGGTCACGGCCCAGGATTTTCCCGCTCTGTGCATCGTCCGCCTCGGGTACCAATCGGGTCGCCTTGCCCACCACTTCAATCAGCTGGCGCGCCGTAAACGGCTTCATCAGGTAGTCGAATGCGCCATGCTTGAGTGCCTCCACCGCATTGCGGACCGTTCCGTGGCCTGTCAGCAGGATGACGGGTGTTTCAGGAGAACGCCGCTTGACTTCGCGCAGCACTCCCATGCCGTCCATTTCGGGCATCTTGACGTCAGTGATGACGGCCTGAAAAAGGCAGTCGCGCATTTTGCCCAAAGCCTCCCGGCCACTGCCCGCACAGGTGATCCCATATCCCTTGCGGCGCAGCGTCTCATGGATGGCGCCCAACACCTGCTGTTCGTCGTCGACCACCAGAACTTGTTTCATTGCAGCCCTCCTGCGGCCAGCCGACCGGTTGAAGCTGGGTCGCCCTGCAGCGGCATTGCGACGGGAAAAGCCAGACGGAACTCGGTGCCCCATCCGCGCCGGCTGCGCAGGGAGACCCGGCCTCCGTGAGCCTGAACGATTTTTTCGACGATGCTCAGCCCCAAGCCATTCCCCTTCTCTGTTGTCGTGAAGTGAGGCTCAAAAACGTTCTTCTGCAAATGGCGGGGAATTCCGATCCCGTTGTCGCGGAGGCTGATCCGCAAGCCTCGGGGATCCCTTTCGGCCGAGGCCTTGACAAGCCCCCCTTCCGGAAGGGCCTGCAGGGCGTTGAGCACCAGGTTCATGAAAGCCTGGCGCATCATTTCCGGGTCCGCCTCCACTTTCCTGCGATCCGAGTAGCTTTCCTCGACCCGGATGTTGCGCTCCTGAATGACGGGTGACATGAAGCGCAGGATCTCCCGCATAATTTCGTGAAGGGCGACCGGACGGCATCGGGGCTGCCGAAGCCCTGAAAAGGAGAACATGTTGGTCAGGATGGTGTCCAAGGACTGAATCCCGATTTCAATATGGTCCAGATAGCGGTTGCGCTGTTGCGCCGACAGGTCGTCCGAGCGCAGCAGGTTTGCGAAAAGCCCCAAGCCGGTCAGGGGGTTGCGGATCTCGTGAGCCACCTCCAAAGCCATTTCGCCCATGGCTGCCGAGCGTTCGGACTTTTGCATCTGAGCCTGCAAGTCGCGCAATTCCGTGACGTCCTGGATCACCATGACCCGTTCGCCGCGCTTCATGCGTGAGAAGGCGCAAACGAGGATCCGCCTGGCGGGTTTTACCAGGCTGATTTCAGTTGGCGGAGGATCTTCGTAGAAGATCTTTCCGACCGACTTGCCTTCGGGCAGCAGGGAAAGCAGCTTGCGCAGGGACATTGGGGCCGCCGGCAGGCCCTGTGCCGGATCGGGACCGTTCCCTTGGCACCCAGTTCCCAACAGGGTGCAGGCCTGATGGTTGATGGTGCGTACCACTTGCTGGTCGTCGATGACGATGACTCCGCAAGGAAGGCTTTGCAGGACTGACTCCAGGTAGTCGTTGGTCTTCTCGAGCTCCGAAGAAAGATGGCGGACCTTGCCCTGCAGATGCTGGTAAGCCCTCTCCAACGAGTTGGAGACCTCGGCGAAGGAATCAAAGGCCTGCCGCAGCAGCTGCGTGTCTTGCTCGGTCGTCAGGTTCGGATTCATTGCAGGTCCACCATCATCTGATCAGGAAGGTACTCGGTCAGATTGGCTTGGCGCATGCCGGAAATCTTGCGGGTCACTTCCTGGATCCGCTCCACATTGCTGTCCACATCGCGCAGCAGGCGGGACATTCGGGGGCTGCTGTCGCCCAGCTCGTTGGCGACCGTCTGGGTGATGAGGCTGATGTTGCAGAGCGGATTGTTGATTTCGTGGTTGATACTGACGGCCATGTGCCCGATCAGAGCCATCTTTTCAGTGGCCAGCAGCTTTTCATGAGCTTGCTTGAGCTGCTCCTCCGACCGGATGATGTCGTAGTAGAGCCTTCCGTTTTGAATGGCGATAGCAGCGTATTCAGAGAAAATCCGCAGCATGCGCAATTCGCGTCTTGTGACGGTGGATTCCGATCGACCGCACATGATCGTGCCCAGGACTTGCTCCTTGACAAGCAGGGGGCACTTGGCAAAAGTGCCGGGGAAAACCCGGCCCATCGAACCGGGAAGAGAGCTGTCCTGCTTCGGATCGATCAAGATGGGGCTCTTGCGCTGGACCATTTGCTCCCAGTGGGGGTCGTCCAGAGGCCAGCAAAGATCAGGAGGCAAGCTGCCCTCGATTCCCAAGGCCAGCTTGAACTCTTCGCGGCCCCTTTCCTGATTGACCAGGCCCAGCAGCACCCGGTCCAGTTGCAGAGCCTTGCGCAATCCCCAGAGAATACTGGTCAGGATGTCATCGATGTTCAGGCTGCTGGTGACTTTGCGGACGGCCTTGCCGATCTCCAAAAGGCCCAGCAGTTCATCCTTGCGGCGTGAACTGATGCGCATCAGGCGGACATTGCGGTTGAGCGCTTCAATGAGTCGCCGGACTCGCTTGCGTTGCTTCAGGGCCTTGACGACCACCTGCTCCAGTTGATGACGGTCAAACGGCCTCACCAAGACGTCGAAGGCACCTTGATCGATGGCCTGACGGGCTTGGCTGCAATCGCGGCAAACCGCCACTACAACAGCCTCCTGCTCACTGCTGCGGACTTGGTTCAGGTTGCAGGCGCTTGTCAGGACAATCACCGGCAAAGAGGCCTCCGCATTGCGAGCAGCGCTCCGCCTTTGATCGCCGACAAGCCGGACAGGCAGCTCAGGAAAGCTCTGCTCGATCCACGAAACCCACTTTTTGGCACCTGGGGCAACCACAATTTCTTTCAAGGCTTCA
>JANQFM010000956.1 GCA_028277865.1 Acidobacteriota bacterium | reverse complement strand
CGCAGGGATTGGCACCTTCACCTTCTGGCGGGGCTGGGATGCTTTCAGATGCTGCGCCATTGGCCCGGCAACCGTCTTTTGCGCGGCGCCTTCATTTGGTACGCAGCGGGGATCGTGGTGCTCTTTTTTCATGCACCTGTGTGGTATCACCATTCGATGCTCATCACCATTCCCGCCAGCTTGCTGGGGGGAGCAGGCACCGTGCTGAGCTGGCGGGATGCTCCACAAAGCCGGATGAATCCAATACTGGTTCGACTGATGAATTGGCTGGGCATGGCGGCCAGGCCGGCATCGGCCCTGATCCTGGCAGCTTTGGCCTTGTGGATCGTGCAAGGCAAGCGGAGCTTCGCTTCCTGGCGCTGGGACTCCATGTCGAGCGACTGGCGGGTGGTCGAAACGCTCAAGTCTCAGCCCGGCAACGGATGGGTCGTGACAGCCCTGCCCATTCAAGCCTACCGGGCCGGGATGCTGGTCCCTGCTGAACTGACGGTCACTTCGCGCAAGCGGTTTGCCAGCGGCGAGTTGGACGCTGATGAGATCCTGCGCATCATTGCCCGCTATCGCCCCAGCCACGTTGTCCTGGCACCTCCCCTATGGCCCGACAAGGTCTTCAGGCATCTGAAAGCCATGCTCCCAGCCGAGTACCAGCTTCTTGCCGAGGATTCGGAAAGGGTCATCTATCGAATTCGACGCGATCCCGAAACGGGGAATCTGCGGAACTTCTTGCTCAGCAGGTGAATTCAGCGGCTGTTTGCGAATCTCGTTGTGGCAGTCGCCGGCAATTGTGTACTCTTGTGCTCGTCCGCAAGGTTGGGCGTTTTTCGGACAGGAGAAGCCATGATTTCCACAGCTGCCGTCTTGAAGTCCAGGCTGATTGATGAACTGGCCCAGCGGGTGCGCACCAAGCTGGGAGACAGGGCTGCTGCCTCGGGTGAGTACTTCCTGCGTCAGTTTTACGATCCGGTCTCTCCGGACGACATGCTCAACTCCTCGCAGGACGACCTGTTGGGCGCCGCCTTGTCGCTTTGGAGCTACACCCGGTCCAGGAATCCGGACGAGCTGAAGATCCGGGTCTACAACCCCCGGCTGGAGGAGCACGGATGGCAGTCCCGCCACACGGTCATTGAAATCGTCAACCGCGACATGCCCTTTCTGGTCGACTCGGTGACCAATGAGCTGGTAAGGCGCCAGCTCAATGTTCATCTCATCATCCATCCCGTGGTCAACGTGATGCGCAACTCGGAGGGTTGCTTAGAACTGGTGCAGCAATCCGAAACCAATGACAGCCAGGCGGAATCGTGGATGCACCTGGAGATCGACCAAGTGGCCGATGCCGGGGCACTGGATGGGATTCATCAAGGGCTGACGGATGTGCTGGGGGATGTCCGGGCGGCTGTTGAAGACTGGAAGCCGATGCGGCAGAGGCTGCGCGACATCCGCCAGGGCATCGATGCCCGATCCCTTCCCTGCCCTGCCGAGGAGGTGGAGGAGACCAGAGCCTTTTTGGAGTGGGTGGATGACAACTTCTTCACTTACCTGGGATACCGCGATTACAAACTGGTCCGCGAAGGGGACAGAGACTACGTGGTGCCTGTCCCTGACAGCGGCCTGGGAGTGCTGCGCAAGATATTGCCTGCCGCCATCAAGCGCAGCAAGACGCCCCTGTCGCCGGAAGTCAGCCAGTACGCACACGAACCCAACCTGCTGCTGGTGAGCAAGGCTCAGAGCAAGGCGACCGTCCATCGCGGCGTCCACATGGACTACATCGGCATCAAATGCTTCGGCAAAAAGCGAGAGGTGACCGGCGAGCACCGCTTCCTGGGCCTTTTCACCTCCTCGGCCTACAACCAGAGCGTGCGCCGAATCCCCCTGTTGCGCGAAAAGGCCCGGCGGACGGTGCTGCGATCCGGGCTTTCTCCCACCAGCCACGACGGCAAGGCTCTGGTCCACATTCTGGAGACCTTTCCCCGCGATGAGCTGTTTCAGATCGACGAGGAAGAGCTCTTCCACACCGCCATGGGCATCCTGCAGCTGCAGGAACGCCAAAGGCTGGCGCTTTTCGTCCGAAAGGATCACTTCGAAAACTTCATCTCCGCTCAGGTCTACGTCCCCAAAGACCGCTACGACACCAGCTTGCGAAAGCGCATTCAGGAGATCCTGGAGCGCAGCTTCAACGGCACCATCCGGGCCACTCACAGCCACCTGGACGACTCTCCCCTGGCCCGATGGCACTTCGTGGTCAAGACCAGGCCGGGAGACTTGCCCGATTACAACGTCAAGCAGATTGAGGCCCACTTGGCCGAGATCGCCCGCAGCTGGCCCGAACGGCTGCGCGAAGTGCTGGTCCGCCAGCACCGCGAGCAAAAGGGGATCGAACTGCTTCGACTTTACCAAGAAGCCTTCAACACCGCGTATCAGGAGAGCTTTTCCATCGACGTGGTCTTGCAGGACATCGACTACCTGGAGAGACTGCGCACTACGGAGCAGCTGGGCCTGAACCTTTACCGCCCGGTGGAAATGGGAAGCCACCAGGTGAAGTTCAAGATTTACCATGCCGGCGACATCCCGCTTTCCAAGATCCTGCCCATCCTGGAAGACATGGGCCTGAACGTGATCACGGAAATCCCTTACCGGGTGCGCCCCGAAGGCGGGGACGAGGCTTTGTACATCCGCGACTTCGGGCTGGAATCAGGCGATGGCGCAGAAATCGAGATGGCTCAGGTGCGCAGCAGCTTTCAGCAGACCTTCGGACGGGTCTGGCGGAACGAGGCCGAGAGCGACCAGCTGAATGCCTTGGTTGTGCGGGCAGGCTTGAGCGCCGATGAGGTCGTCATGCTGCGTGCCTGCACCAAGTACCTGCTGCAGGCGGGAGTCACCTTCAGCCAAGAGTACATGTCCGAGACGCTGCTCAACAATCCCGGACTGACCCGCCTGCTGGTCAGCCTTTTCCGAACCAGCTTCGATCCCGATGCCGACGAGGGGAGAAACCAGAGGGTCGAGGAAATCCGCTCCCGTATCCGGCAAGAGCTGGAGAAGGTGCGCAGCCTGGATCAGTACCGCATCCTTTGGCGCTACAAGAACCTGATCCGCAGCACCTTGCGCACCAACTACTTTCAGCTTGACGAGCAAGGCAATCCCAAAAGCTGTCTCTCCTTGAAGCTGGACTCCCGCAAGATCCTCGATTTGCCTGAACCGCGTCCCCTCTTCGAGATCTTCGTTCATTCGCCGCACTTCGAGGCCGTCCACTTGCGGGGCGGCAAGGTGGCCCGAGGGGGGATCCGCTGGTCGGATCGCCGCGAGGACTTCCGCACCGAGATCCTGGGGCTGATCAAGGCCCAAATGGTCAAGAATGCAGTGATCGTGCCCGTGGGCGCCAAAGGCGGATTTGTGGTCAAGAATCCGGCGCCTGACCGGGAGGCGCGCAAAAAGCAGGGTGTCCAATGCTACAAGACGATGATCCGGGGGTTGCTCGACCTGACCGACAACCTGAAGGACGGCCAAGTCGTCCCCCCGCCCCGTGTCGTGCGCCGCGATGACGACGATCCCTATCTGGTGGTGGCCGCCGACAAGGGTACGGCCACCTTTTCGGACATCGCCAACCAGGTTTCCCAAGAGTATTCCTTCTGGATGGGCGACGCCTTTGCATCCGGCGGGTCGGCCGGCTATGACCACAAGAAAATGGGGATTACCGCCCGCGGCGCCTTTGTCTCTGTGCAAAGGCATTTCCGTGAGATGGCGATCGACATCCTCAAGCAGGACATCACCGTCATCGGGGTGGGAGACATGTCGGGGGACGTGTTCGGCAACGGCTTGCTCCAATCCAAGCACTTCAAGCTGCTGGGCGCCTTCAATCACCTGCACATCTTCGTCGATCCCGATCCGGATCCGGCAGCCAGCTTTCGTGAGCGCCGACGCCTTTTCGAGGATCCGTCCCTGCTGTGGACCGATTACGACCCCGACCTGATCTCCCCAGGCGGAGGCGTCTTTGACCGTACGTCCCGATCCATCGACATCAGCCCCGAGATGAAGGCGGCTCTGGACATCCAGGCCGACCAACTCACTCCCAGCGAGCTGATCCAGGCCATGCTGCGCGCCCAAGTCGACTTGATCTGGTTCGGCGGCATCGGAACTTTCGTCAAGTCCAGCCGGGAGCGACACTTCGAGGCCGACGACAAGGCCAATGACTCGGTTCGGGTCGACGCCTCGGAGCTTCGCTGCAAGGTGATCGGCGAAGGGGCCAACCTGGGGCTGACGCAGCGGGGGCGCATCGAGTACGCACTGGGCGGCGGCCGGCTCAACACCGATGCCATCGACAATTCCGGCGGCGTGGACGCCTCGGATCACGAGGTCAACATCAAGCTGCTGCTGGGCCACGTGATCGCCAACGGCGACATGACCATCAAGCAGCGCGACACCCTGATGAGCAAGATGACCGACGAGGTGGGCGATCTGGTGCTGCGCGACAACTACCTGCAGACCGAAGCCATCTCGGTGGCCGAATTCCACGCCTTTCACCGCCTGGACCGCCAGCGCCAGCTCATCGACTACCTGGAAAAAAAGGACAAGCTGGACCGGGAACTGGAATTCCTGCCCGACGACGAGGAGTTGGACCGGCGGGAGGCGTCCCGCAAATGTTTGACGCGGCCCGAAATCGCCATCTTGCTGGCCTACTCGAAAATCGACCTCAACAGCGAACTCCTCCAATCCGACCTTCCGGACGATCCGCGCCTCGCCGAGGACCTGGCGCTTTACTTTCCGACTCCCCTGCGCAAGAAATACCGCAAGGACATCGAACAGCACCGCCTGCGCCGCGAGATCATCGCCACCTACGCCACCAACAGCATGGTCAACCGGGTAGGCCCCTCATTCGTGGTCTACATGAAGCAATCCACCGGGATGTCGGTCAGCGACATCGCCCGCGCCTACCTGATCACCCGCGACGCCTTCGGGCTGCGCAGCATCTGGGAAGCCATCGAAAAGCTGGACTACAAGGTGCCGTCTCAATTGCAGATCAAGCTCTACGTCACCATCGGGGATCTGGTGGAGCATTCGACCCGCTGGTTCCTGCACCATCGTCCTTTGCCCCTGGACATCGCACGTAATCTGGAGCTGTTCGGCGCAGGGATCGGAATCCTGGCCCGATCGCTTGGCAAGATCCTGTCCAAGGGGAGCCTCAAGGCCTTTCAGAAGCGTGTCAAAGACTACCGGTCCCAAGGCGTTCCTGCCCAACTTGCCCAGCGCCTCTCCTCGACCCGCCTGATGGTCTCCGCGCTGGACATCGTTCGCCTGGCCCGTGCGCTGCAAGCCGACGTGGAGGATGTGGGGCGGGTGTACTTCTCATTGGGCAATCGATTCAACCTGGACTGGCTGCGCAGCAAGGCCGTCGGCCTGGGCGGGATCAGCCGCTGGGAAAAGGCCGCCACAACGGCCATCGTAGACGAAATCTTCGAGCAGCAGGCGGACCTGACGCAATGCATCCTGACCTCCGGCGACCGCAACGTCAATGCCTGGCTCAAGTCGCGACCGGGCCTGGCCGACCGGGCCGACAGCATCCTTAAGGAAATGCGCAAAGCGCCTTCCGCCATCGACCTGCACATGCTCACGGTTGCCAGCCACCAGCTGCGCCTGCTGGTGACGGAATAGGGCCGACCGCGCAAATTCCGATTTGACTGAGCGCTCCTCTTTGCCAGGCTCCTTCCTTTTCCGCCCTCGTGGGTTGCCCGAAAGTCGGCGAGAATGTAACATGGGTTGGCTCAATTGGGTGTCCAAACACGATAAAGGAAGTTCCATGCCGCTTGGAAAAGGCGTCACGAAACCTGCAGGATTGGGTTCTTGGCTCACCCATCTCTTTCAGCCGGCAGACATTGCTTCGCTGGTCTTTTTTCGCATCGCCTTGGGGGCCATTGCCCTCTGGGAAGTCTATCGCTATTTCAGCAAAGGCTGGATCGACCGCTATTACATCGACCCCCAGTTTCACTTCACCTATTACGGTTTCAGCTGGGTCCGCCCCTGGGAGGGCGACGGCATGTACTGGCATTTTGCAGTGCTGGGCGTCCTGTCCTTGGGGATTCTGCTGGGTGCCTGGTACCGGGTTTGCGCAGTGCTTTTCTTCGTCGCCTTTACCTATGTCTTTCTGCTGGACCAGACTCAATACCTGAATCACTTTTATATGGTGAGCCTCGTCAGCCTGCTGATGTGCTTTGTTCCCGCTCACCGGTACCTGTCGGTCGACGCTGCCCGGCGGCCCGAGATCCGCTCCCAGACGGCACCCGTGTGGGCTCTGTGGATCTTGAGGGGGCAGGTGGCGGTGGTCTACTTTTTCGGCGGGGTGGCCAAGCTGAATGCAGACTGGCTGCGAGGCGAGCCCATGCGCGATTGGCTGGCTGCGCGGACGGACTTTCCCGTCATCGGCCCCCTTTTCACTGAAGAATGGATGGTCTACGGCTTTACCTACGGGGGGTTGCTGCTCGATTTGCTGGTGGTTCCCCTGCTGCTCTGGAAACGCACTCGCTGGCTGGCACTGGCAGCGGCAGTGTTTTTTCACCTCATGAATGCCAAGCTCTTTTCGATCGGCATCTTCCCCTGGTTCATGATCGCCGCCACGCTGCTCTTTTTGTCGCCCGATTGGCCGCGCCGACTGTTGCGCCTCGGGAAAGCGCGCCTCCAAAGCCCTTCCCCGATTGCCTGGACGGCTCTTCATCCCAAACAGCGGCTGGGCTTGATTTTGATGGGTGTCTTTTTTGCCATCCAGATCCTGATGCCGCTGCGCCATTTCCTTTATCCCGGCAATGTGAGCTGGACGGAGGAAGGACACCGCTTTGCCTGGCATATGAAGCTGCGCGACAAGTCTTCGCGCGCCATTTTCAAGGTCACCCATCCGGCGACGGGAAGGGAGTGGATCGCCAATCCCAGTCAACTGCTGACCCCCAGGCAGGTCCGCAAGATGGCGAACCGGCCGGACATGATCCTGCAGTTCGCCCACTATCTGGCGGAGGTGTTTGGAAAGCAGGGGGTCGAAGGCGTCGAGGTCTATGCCCACATCATGACTTCGCTCAACGACCGCAAGAAACAGCTTCTCATCGATCCTTCCGTCAACTTGGCAGCTCAGCCGCGTGATCTGTGGTCTGCCTCTTGGATCCTGCCCTTGGACGGGGAAAAGCCGGTCGTGCCATAAACTAGTGTTGTCGGTTCAGAGCGGAGATGTTTTGACTTTGGGGACATGCCGGGTCGTGGGCAGGGCGGGTGCGCGGTCTGGGTTTCGGATAGGCTGGAATCTGATCGGCTTGGCTGCGGTTTGGTTCGCCGTCTCAAGCCTTCTCCATCCCCAAGCCTCCAACCGGGCACTGCATCAAGCCAGCCAATGGATCGATCAGGGGCGTTTCGCCCAAGCGGAAGCGCTTTTGAGGCAGTCGCTGCAGGCCGGCTCCAGCCCTCACGCCCACTACTTGATGGGATTCACCCTCATCCGGCTTTACCGCTTCGAGGAAGCGGAAAGCCACCTGCGACAGGCCTTGCGGATGGACCCGCAGCAACCCGAATGGCTGCACGCATTGGGCAAGGCGCTGATCGAGCAGGGGCGCAACAAAGCTGCCTTCGGCGTTCTGGGGCAGGCCTTGCAGCAGCGCCGGGAAGCCAAATACCACTTTGCTCGGGCCATGTGCGCCCTCAACCAGGGCGACTCTCGGACGGCCGAATCGGAGCTGCGCCTTTGCCTGGGCCAAGAGCCGGGCCACAATGAAGCCCTCTTCAAGCTGGGGTCGATCCTGATCGACCGGGGCGATTACCGCGCTGCAATCCCTTTCCTGCAAAGCTGCCTCAAGGGCAATCCCGGGCACCTGGAATCCCGCTTCTCCCTGGGCCTGGCCCTCAGCCGCACCGGCAGGCACCAAGAAGCGGCAGAGGCATTTGAGGCTGTCCTGCGGGAAGTCCCCGGGCACGTCGGCGCCCTGTACAACTCTGGGCGCGCCCTGATGCGCCTCAATCGTCGTCAGGAAGGCCGCAAGCGCCTCGAAGAGTTTCAGGCCAAGAGCCGCTTGGAAGACCAAATCGACTTCTTCCGAAAAGCGGTCCAGAAAAACCCTGCCAGTGTGCAGGGACGGATCAAGCTGGCTGAAATGCTTCTTCAGGCAGGCAATGCCGATCCGGCTTTTGAGCAGCTCATGGCGGCCCGTCAGCTGGCGCCCCGTCAGGCTTCGATTTATCGCTTGATGGCCCAGGCGCTGCGACGCCTGGGACGAGAGCAGGACGCCCGGCAAGCCGAGAGGTTTGCACAGTCATTGCAAGCGCGGCGGCAATGACCGATCGCGTTTCGGTACGCCCCATGATGTCAAGACGCCGATTCCAGAGCATTGCGGCTTCAGCTTTGACCCTTTCCCTCTGGGCCGGGATGGAGTCGGTCGCCCAGCCCCAAAACGCCGATGCCGGAGCGCTGTTTGAGGATGTCACTGAAAAGGCCCGAATCGATTTCGTTCACGACAATGGCGCCACGGGCCGCAAGTTCTTGCCCGAGATCATGGGTTCGGGCGCCTGTGCGCTGGACTTTGACGGCGACGGCTGGATCGACCTTTACCTGATGCAGTCCGGCAACCTGCCGGGCACAAAACGAAACAAGGCTCAGCCGTTCAACCGCCTTTTGCGCAACCGGGGCAACGGGACTTTCGAGGACGTGACCCATCGTACCGGCAGCGGCGATCCCGGCTATGGAATGGGCTGTCTGGCCGGCGATTACGACAAGGACGGCGATTCGGACCTCTATCTGGTCAACTTCGGCCCCGACGTGCTGCTGCAAAACCAAGGCGACGGAACCTTCGCCGACGCGACTGCCCAGGCCGGAATCGACAGTCCACTGTGGGGCAGCAGCGCCGCCTTTTTCGACGCCGATCTGGACGGCGACCTGGACCTGTATGTGGCCAACTACCTCGACTTTACCGTCGGCAAGCACATCGATTGCGGATCCCCCTCCAAGGGATTCCTCTCCTACTGCCACCCCGATGCCTATCCCATGTCGCCCGACGCCTTCTTCCTCAACCGGGGAGACGGGACTTTCAAAGAGGACACTGCAAAGGCGGGCTTCACCGACAGGACGGGCAAGGGGCTGGGAGTGGTGGCAGCCGACTTCAACGGCGACGGCCGTCCCGACCTTTATGTGGCCAACGATTCGACTCCCAACTTCCTTTACCTCAACCAAGGGGAGGGCCGTTTTGAGGAGTCGGCTCTTTTTTGGGGA
>JANQFM010000917.1 GCA_028277865.1 Acidobacteriota bacterium | reverse complement strand
CTGAGCCTGCGTCATGAACAGCAAGATCACCGTTATCGGGGGCGGCAACGTGGGAGCCACCACGGCTCAGCGGCTGGCTGAAAAGTCCCTGGGCGACGTTGTGCTGGTGGACGTCGTGGAAGGGATGCCCCAGGGGAAAGCCCTCGACCTGGCCCAGGCGGGGCCGGTCCAGGGCTACGACACCGGTTTGACCGGTGCCAACGGTTACGCCGAGAGCGCCGGCTCGGACGTAGTGATCATCACGGCCGGACTGCCCCGCAAACCGGGAATGAGCCGCGATGACCTGCTGCTCACCAACGCCGCCATCGTCCGCAAGGTGACCGAAAGGGCTTTGCGGCAAAGCCCCGAGGCCATTTTCATCATCGTCAGCAACCCGCTGGACGCCATGTGCCATGTGGCCAAAGGCGCCGCAGGGCTGGCCCGCCAGCGGGTCATCGGCATGGCGGGCATCCTCGATTCGGCCCGCTTTCGGACCTTCATCGCCCGCGAACTGGGCGTTTCGGTGGAAAGCACCCATGCCTTCGTGCTGGGAGGGCACGGGGACACCATGGTTCCACTGGCGCGCTATTCCACCGTAGCAGGGGTTCCGGTCACCGAATTGATCGCGGCCGACCGCCTGCAGGCCATCATCCAGCGGACCCGCGACGGCGGCGCTGAGATCGTTCGGCTGCTCAAAACCGGCAGCGCTTTTTACGCACCCTCCGCGGCGGCGGTCGAGATGGTGGAGTCGATCTTGCTGGACAAAAAGAAGATTCTTCCCTGTGCGGCCTTCCTGGAGGGCGAATACGGCGTCAGCCGCCTTTTCCTGGGAGTGCCGGTCAAGCTGAGGCGCTGCGGCATTGAGGAGGTTTTTCAAATCAATATGACCACCGATGAAAAGGCCCGGCTGCAACGTTCGGCGGCGTCTGTCCAGGAATTGGTGGATGTCCTCAGGGAGAACGGCTTTCGAGTGGAATGAGGCCAATGCAGGAAAGAAAAGGGTCGTGAGAAGGATCAAGGCAAGCCGATTCTGCTGGTTGTGTGTGGCAACCCTGGCAGTCTGCTGCCTGGTTGCCGCCTGGGGCCAGAGGAAGCTGGGCGAGCGGCCCACTCACTCAGGAGGCCCATTAAAGCCCGAACAGGCTGTCTACGACGCTCTTTACTATCGCCTCGACCTGGCAGTCGATCCAGCTCAAAAGTCGATCCGGGGCTCTCTCACCATCCGGGCTCGCATCCTCTTTCCCACGATCTGGTTGGTGCTGGATTTGGATTCCCGCCTCAGCGCCTCCAAAGCGTACTGGCTGGCGGATTCGGAGGAAGGCAGCCCCTTGCAACTGGAACGGCGCGCCAACCAGATCTGGATCCGTTTCCCCACCACCAGGCAACCTGGAGAAGAGGTTCGCGTCCGCATCGAGTACGGTGGCAAGCCCGTCGAGGCGCCCCGCCCTCCCTGGGTGGGGGGATTCGTGTGGTCTGAAACGGCTGACGGGCAGCCCTGGATCGGGGTGGCCTGCCAGGTGGACGGGGCCGACTTGTGGTGGCCGGTCAAGGACCACCCTTCCGACGAACCCGATTCCATGGATCTGCACATCACCGTTCCCCAGCCCCTGATCGTAGCATCCAATGGGACTCTGCAGGGCGTAGCCCCCGCCGCGGGCGGAAGCCGCACCTACCACTGGCACATCGCCAATCCCATCAACGTCTACAACGTTTCGCTCAACATCGCCCCCTACCGGACCATCAACGGAACCTACCAGAGCATTGCAGGCCAATCCGTTCCCCTGACCTATTGGGTCTTGCCCGAGAACTACGACCAAGGGCTGCAGCTTTTCCCGCAGTTTTCGCAGCATCTGAGATTCCTGGAGGAAAAGCTGGGGCCCTATCCCTTTCGCAACGAAAAGTACGGTGTGGCCGAGACGCCCTACCTGGGGATGGAGCACCAGACCATCATTGCCTACGGCAACCAATATCGAAACAACTCTTTCGGCTTCGATTGGCTGCACTTCCACGAGCTGTGCCACGAGTGGTGGGGCAACCTGGTGACGGCCAGCGATTGGAACGACTACTGGATCCACGAGGGGTTCGCCTCCTACATGGAGGCACTCTATGCGGAATCCTTGATGGGCGAGCAAGCGCTGCACGAATACCTGGCGCCCCTTCGCAAACGGGTGCGAAACCTGCAGGCCGTGGCGCCGCGCCAATCCCAGACCACCGTCCAAAAATATTTCGTCCCTCCCGCGTATACCGAGACCGACGGTGACGTCAACTTCAAAGGTGCCTGGATTGTCCACTCCCTGCGCCATCTGATTGGTGATGAAGCCTTCTTTGAAACTCTGCGCCGCATCACTTATACTGACCCCCAGTTGGAAAGGGCTGTCGACGGCAGCCAGTTCAAATTCAAGTCGACTGATGATGTTCAGGCCGTTGCCGAGAGAATCTCCCGGCGGGATTTGGGCTGGTTTTTTGAAGTCTATCTCAGGCACCCCGAGCTGCCGCGCCTGGTCAGCAACCGGTTGGATGGGCATCTGGAATTGCGGTGGGTGGTTCCCGGTGGACTGGGGCCGTTTCCGATGCCTGTTCCGGTCCGCATCGGAGACCGGATGATCCGGGTTGAAATGCCGTCCGGTGCCGCCAGAATCTCGATTCCGCCCGGGCAGTCGGTCGAGGTGGATCCACTCAACTGGATCCTGAAGGAGTAAAAGGCGTTTTGCATGGCGCCGGGAGAGGCGGCGAAGCACTTCGGACACAGGGCGCTTCGCAAAGATAAGAGGGTTTGCCAAGCTTGGATTGTAATACTCGCCGAGAGCCGTTCCCTATTGCCAACACTTTTCTTTCTTTGCACAGTCTCATAAATTTTTCGTATAAGTTCAATATAACTCGTATCACTCTTTAACCGATTATTCAATATCTTATTTGGTTAAGCTCGCCTAATCAATTAGTTTGCGATGTGGTATAATAATCGGTTGTGACAAACCACTATCTTTTTTTGAGGAGGTAAGAACAATGTGGAGAATCATGTTTTGGATCTTTCTGGGTTTTGGCCTCATCGGATTCCAGCCGTTGGATCAAGGCGGGAAGGCCGGAAAGGGTGGAACGCCGACATTCGGCATCGGCTCCGGGATGATGAGCCAGGAGGAGGAGGAGGAGTGTTGCCCCATCCCGCCCGATCCCTGCAATCCTGACTGCGATTAATCGGTGCAGAGTTGCTGCGGGAGCCCTCTCTTGCAGCAACTCTTTCTGTCTTTTGCATGGCGTGGTGAAAGAGAGTGTTGTACAATATGCTTCGGCATGCAGCTTGAGTATTTGCTTGGAATCGCCGGCTTGGTCCTGTCGGCGATGATTCTCTGGAACGGTTGGAGGGACGCTCTGACGCGCTTATTCCCTTTCTTCTACCTGTATGTCCTGGTCAGCACGGTCGGCTCCCTGGCTCTCTGGGTGGGCCACTTCCTCGAAATGCAGAACAAGGAGTACGTCTACCTCTATTTTTGGGTGCATTTGCTTCGCCAGGGCTTGGAGATCTGCATTTTGGCCAGAGTCTATGCGCGCTTCAGGGGCCAAGATGACCACCGGATGTGGCAGGGCCTCAGCTTGCTCACCGGCATGATGGCCGTAATATTGTTGGTCAACTGGTCGCCGCACTACTTTCGCACTTTCCAATTTGTTACGGCTGCCCTGCTTCAGTTTCAGACCCTTTTCTGCGCTCTCACACTGGGTCATATCGCCATGAACCGGCGGTTGACCATCGGCTGGAACCAGTTCACGGTAATTTCCGGTCTTGCTATTTCAATTCTATTCAAGTATATTGGGTGGGCGTTGGTTGCCAGCGGCGTCATCAAGTTTGACTTGTTGTGGCCCTGGATTATGCCGATCGAAATTGTTCCCTGGATCATCTGGGCGATTTCGATGAGAGGACAATCTCCGACGCTGGAGCTTACGGACAGCCGCTCGGCAGAACTGGAGGCTCAGCGCCGGGAATGCGAAAAGGCGGTGAAATCATTATTACGACGCTGATTCTACTGATCGCTGTTGGGGGAAGCACGCTTCTGGTTTTGGCATCGTTTTCGTTGGTCGTGTGGGCTCGCCTTATGGCCAACCACACTTCGGCGGCCTCATTGAGCGACCGCTCGCTGCACGCGACTGTCATCCTGCGCGAAATCCGGTCATTGGCCCACCAAAAGCTCCAAGCCGACCCAAACTATCGCAAAAGCCTGTTTGACCGTTATGCGCCCTTGCTCAAGAAGGATATGGAGGCAGTTCTCAAGGCGGGCGGGTTCGACTTGCGGCTCTATTTCTGGAGTGCCTGCTTCCGGCTTTACTATTGGCTGCTATCCATGCAATCCGTGCCCAGGCTGTTGGGGCTGGAGCCGGACGGCCTGCAAATCCTGCTGGCGACGGTGCTGCCGGCTGCCAAGTCTTTCCGGACGGCGAGCTGATTGACGGCCATTGGCTGTCGCGACTCTTTTGATTCCTCTCCCCCACTCCGCCATTGGGATGGTTTCCTGTGCCTTCAGTGCCTTTGTGACTTCCCTTTTGAACTCGTCCAGGAAGAAGTTCAGGACTCTTGATCCCAAAGGAATTTGGTTTGAGACCAAAGGTAGTGCCGACCGGGAGCGCCCGCATCTTGCGGGCCTCTGCTTTACGGGGTTCCCTCTCCTGGAAGGCGGGCAAATCTGGACACCAAAGGCCCGCAAGATGAGGCTGTCGATAAAGTCCAATCCTCGTCCCGATGCACCGGTCGGCAATAACCAGTGGCGCTGATCTTTGTCTTCTCTGCGTCCTCTGCGCCTCTGCGTGAATCTGCTCTTGCCGCCCTTTTACGACAACCTCAAGATTTTCTCCGAGGCTGGCTCGACCGTCAGGCTGCTCAGTCTCGCTGTCCCTGCGTTCTTCCTGGTTGCGGACTCCTGATTGCTGACTCCTGACCAACCCTCTCCGTCACCAGCACTGCGGTGCCGTAGGCGACCATTTCGGCGGCGCCTCCCATAACCGAAGAGGTGGCGAAGCGAATGCAGACCACGGCATTGGCGCCCATCCGTTCCGCTTCTTCGACCATTCGGTCGAGGGCCTGTTCGCGGGATTCTGCGGTCAGCTTGACGTATTCGTGAATCTCTCCTCCCACCAGGTTGCGCAGCCAGGCCAGCAGATCGCGGCCGAGGTGCCGTCCGCGTACAGCATTGCCGCGCACCAGCCCGATGGTCTTGATCACCTGGCGCTCTTCAATCCTGTTGGTGGTTGCCAAGATCATCGGTGAACTCCTTTGTACCGGTCGCTGCGGCTCTCGCGCAGGCGTTCCGAGAGGACCGAAAAGAAGAGAAGTCCAATTCCCGAGATCAGGCCGAAGACAACCAGTTTTTCCAGCAAGTAGACCTCGCTGTTCGAGGCGTACCAGTAACCGCCGTACAGGCTCACCATAGCGCCCCAAACGACCAGGACGAGCCAACCGGCCCGTCGGCTGGCACGTCCCAGGATATGGCTTTGCAGGTCTGCCCATTCCTCGCCGCTGGGCATTTCGAAAACCATTTGCTCGGTGGAGGTTTTGGCTCGGCGCAGCTGATCCAGGATTTCATTGCAGGTGGAGCAGCTGTCCAGGTGGAGCTGGACCTTCTGGCGCTGTTGCTGAGGCAGTTCCTTGTCCAGGTAACCGCTCAAATAAACTTCAAGATCTTCGCATCGCATTTCACTGTTGCCCAATCAGTTGGCTCGCAGCCTTGCGGCCAGTTTCTTACGTGCGTGATGCAGCCGTGACATGACGGTTCCCAGGGGGATCTGCTGGATATCTGCGATCTCGGCGTAGCTGTGCCCCAGGTAATCCTTCAAAAAAATGATTTCACGTTGCTCATCCGGGAGATGGGCCATCGCGGACAGGATATCCATCCGCAGCAGGCGCCGCTCGGTCTTGCGTTGGGCCCCATGGTCGGGCAAGACCTCCGGCAGATCGCTCACTCTGGTGCGTTTGCGCTTGCGCAAAAAGTCGATGGCCTGATTGCGTACGATGGTCAGCAGCCAAGGGCCGAATTTCCTCTTGAGGTCGAATTGCTTGAAGTTCAGGTAGGCTTTGAGGAAGGCCTCCTGGACAATGTCCAGTGCATCCTCCTTGTTTTGCGCGAATTGATAAGCCAGGCCGTAGGCCTGTCCGCGGTGAAGTTGAACAATCCGGCCGTAGGCCTCGGTACGGCCGGACGCCACTTCGCGCAACAGATCCCTTTCCGTCATGCTGCTGTGTGCGTCTGCTTCCGCCACCAGTATGCCGCTCCCCCGACTTGATTCGACCGCAAGATTGTACGTCACTTCGCGGCCCTTTACGAGGTGCGGGAAAGGAATATTCAAGCAGGGAGTCAGGAATCGAGAGGCTGGCAGGAAGAGCACTGAAGAGGCGCCGGCGGATTGGCAGGCATTTCAAAGGATCCCGAAACGGCACGCGAACCCCGACTCCCGATCCAAGGTCCAGGGTTCAAGCCACAGAGCCCTTCCTGACACCTGACTCCTGCTTCCTGACTCCTGATCCCTACGACTCTCCCAGCGCCTTCCTGAGCGTACCGTGCTTTTCCAGCGAAGCCCGGGCTTGGGCGGCGGTGCAGCTCAGGCGGGCCATCAGGATAGCGACCGGCACGTCGTTGGCGTCGGCCAGCAGGGATTCGGCTTGCTGCACCGAGATGGAGGCGGCTTGGCTGACGATTTCGACAGCGCGCCTGCTGAGCTTGCGGTTTTTTCCCTGCAGGTGAACCATCCAGTTGCTGTAGGTGCGGCCCAGCCGGATCATGATCATGGCACTGATCATGTTCAGGGCCATTTTCTGGGCGGTGGCGGCTTTCATGCGCGTCGACCCGGTGATTGCCTCAGGGCCTGTATCCAGTTCGATGGCAACCGCCGCGGCACGGGAAAGATCGCTGTCCGGGTTGCAGGTGATTCCCACTGTCAAGGCGCCTCGGCTGGCGGCGAACCGCACCGCACTCAGGGTGTAAAGCGTTCTGCCGCTGGCCGAGACTCCGATGACGGTGTCCAGTTGGTCAAAGCCCCTTCGGCGAAGGTCGGCAGCGCCTCTTTGCGGCTCGTCCTCCAATTCTTCCTTGGCTTCGCCAAAAGCCTCTGTACCTCCGGCCATCAAGGCCTGGACAACATCAGGGCCAATGCCGAAGGTGGGTTGCAGTTCCGCTGCGTCCAGGGCTCCAAGACGCCCGCTTGTGCCTGCGCCTACATAGATCAGTTTTGCGCCTTGTGCCAGCCTCTGGCTGACGAGGTCCACGCACTGGGCAATCTGAGGTATGGCTGCTTGGACAGCTTGAGATGCCTTCTCATCTTCACGGTTTATGAGGTGGAGGGCATCGGAGGTTGAGAGGAGATCGATTTGAACGGTACTTGGATTACGGTCTTCAGTGCTCATAGTATATTTCGGTGCTCTGATTCGCCCGCGCAGTCCCGCAAGGTTGGCGAATTCAGGTCGCCTCAGCGGAGTGCTGCAGGGCAGAGGTCTTTGCTTCCGGCCTGGACCGGAAACCATTGTGACGGCAACGCTTCTATATGACCCGACACAATCAAAAAAGTCAATGCTCGTTTCCAGGGATCAGGTCTGCGCTGTGGAATTCTCTGTGAATGCAGATGATTAACTCAGCAGAAATAGAGCAGTACCATGAAAAGAATCCCTATATACTTTTTCAACACTAACCTATGAGGAGTGTAATTAACAGTTTTCAATATCTTCATAAACTTCATTTTGTTTTCAAATCGGCTGCGGACGCTCTTTCCAGCGACTCGTGCAGGATTTCGACCGGATGCTGCACAGGCAGGCTGATGCCGGTGGAGCGGAGGCCGGCCCGGATCTGCATCATGCAGCCGGGATTGGCTGTGGCGACACGCTCGGGGCTGCAAGAGAGGATTTCCTTGCACTTCCAGTCGGTAAGCTGGTTGGATAGGGCTGGCTGCAACAGGTTATAGATCCCGGCTGCACCGCAGCAGCGATCTGAGTTGGGGAGATTCAGCAGCTCCAATCCGGGGATGCGTTTCAGCAATCGACGTGGCTGAGAAGAGATGTTCTGCCCGTGCAGCAGATGGCAGGCGTCGTCATAGGCCAGGCGGATTTGCAGCGGCGCCAGCTGCCAGGGAGGATTGATGCGGACCAGGAATTCACACAGGTCTTCCACTTTGCGGGAAAATGCCTGGGCCTGATGGCGCTGATCGGGATCGTCCTGCAGCCAGTGCCCATAATCCTTCATGGCTGCACCGCAGCCTGCCGAGTTGACGACCACAGCGTCCAGTCCTTGCCCTTCAAAGGATCGGCAGAGCTGACGGGCCAACTGCTTGGCTTGATTGGATCTTCCGTCATGCCAATGCAGGGCGCCGCAGCAGGATTGACGGGCAGGCACGGCCACCTCGCAGCCGCTGCGGCGCAGCACCTCGATGCTGGCCGCATGAGTCTGCGGAAAGAGGACCGGCATCACGCAGCCTGTCAGAAATCCGACTCGGAATTTCCGTTCTCCGTAAGCCGGATAGAGCTGCCTCAGCCTTCGGGGACGGGGCAGGGCGGGAAGTTTGCCTTCCGCTTCGGCCAGTCCGCGGCTCAAAGCCCCAAGAAGTCCGCTGCGTCGCAGCAGGCTCTGCAGCCCAAGGCGTTGGTAGATTCTGGTCAGCCTTGCCAGAGCGCGCACGCGGCGTGGAAAGGGAAGAAGCTGCCGCATGGCCGCTCTCAGCAGCCAGTGCCCCGGATCCTGCTGGCGGATCCGGCTGCGGGTCTGGGCCAGCATCCACTCGTAGCGGACTCCCGAAGGGCAAGCGCTCTCGCAAGCCCGGCAAGCCAGGCAGCCGTCCAGGTGCGACACCGCCTTGTCATCCAGCTCGATCCTTCCTTGCCGAGCCGCCTTCATCAGGTAGATGCGGCCCCGCGGCGAATCGGTTTCGCTGCCCAGCAGTTGGTAGGTGGGGCAGTGGGAAAGGCAAAGCCCGCAATGGATGCAGTCCAGGTTGAGGGAGAATGGGTCTTTTGAGGCCACAGGTCAGTTGTCAGTTGTCAGTGGGAAGAGTCCGAAATCCAAGGTCAAAGGGTCAGCACCGCCAGGCTCGATTGCTTTTCAAAGGCGTCCGGGATTCAGGATTCCGTTGGGGTCGAGCTGTTGGCGGAGATCCTGATGGATCCTCCGCAGACCTGGGGGGATGTCCCAGGCCTCGACCGACTGCTTGAGTTTTGCCGGAGCCTTCCAGAGGATACTGAAGACAGGCAGGCCGGTCCAGCTTCGCCGCCAGCGGTTCAGGCGCCGGGGGAGTTCTTCGGGGCTGACTGGGACCATCAGCCGGCCCTGCAGGAAGGAGGCGCTGAAGGATTTGGCCTTCAGGACTCTGCGGAGTCCCGCTGCAACCGACTTGAACAAGCCCAGGGGCGTACTGACCAAGACAAGGCAAGACTCGGAGCGCTCTTGGCAATGCTCTCCGAAATCGAGGCTCCAGTCCTTCCAAAAAACGCTTTCGGATTGTTGCTGCAGGACGGAGGCAGCAGCGGAGTGGCCTTCGAGGATGCGCTCCCGTTTCCATTGCAGCACTGCTTCCGAGTCGAGCAGCCCGACGGCCAGTCTGTAGGGCATCGCCGAATCTATTTCGGCAAGGATCAACTCCAATGCGGCCGGAAAGATCTGGTCGCGAATCTGCCGGGCCTTGTCGATCGCGTCCTCGAGGCTTGCCAGGGAAAGCAACAGCGTGCAGGAGCAGGACGGGCGGGGCCGGACCTTGAAGGTGAGCCGGGTCAGGATGCCCAGGGTTCCCAAAGCGCCCGAATAAAGCTTGCAAAGGTCGTAGCCGGCCACGTTTTTCACCACCTTGCCGCCGGCATGGCTGAGGCGGCCGTCGGGATGGAGGACTTCGACGCCGATCAGGCAATCGCGGCATCCGCCAAGGGTGCCGGCCCAGGGCCCGGAAAGGTTGGCCGAGACGGTTCCGCCGATGGTCGAACCCTGCCGATGGAGAGGGAGAAAAGGCAGGAATTGACCTCCGTCGGAGAGGGTTCCGCCGATGGTCTTCAAGCTGCAGCCGGCTTCGAAGGTGGCGGTCATGTCCCCAGCGCTGTAATCGATGACCCGGTTGCAGTTTTGCAGGCTGATCAAGCCGGTCACCCGGTTTAAATTGTTGCCCAGGTGCCAGTGATTGCCCTTTCCGGCGATCAGGATCCCCTGGCCGGGGCGGTCGTATTCCCGGATCCATTCCTGGGCCTCCGCAATGGTCTGCGGCTCAAAGGCGGCCGGTGGTTGGCCTTCAGCGTCAATCCACCGGTATGCACTTTCGAAAGATAAAGGGTTGGGCTTCATGGATTGGCCTGCTGCTCCCCGATTGGTGTGTTGGCTTTCAGGCACGAAAATCGATCAGGATGACTGTGATATTGTCGGGTCCGCCGGTCTGGTTGGCGGCATCGACGAGGTTGCGGCAAGCTTTTCGAGGGTCGGACTCCTGCAGAAGCAGCCATCGAATGACCGGGTCGGTCAATTGGTCGGTCAACCCGTCGCAGGCCAGCATCAGGCGATCTCCCTCCTGCAGGACGACTTCCCCGACCGGGATCGGGCTGTTGTCGGGGACGCCGATGGCGCGCGTGATGACGTTCTTGAAGGCGTGGCGTCTGGCCTGTTCCTTGGTAATGACCCCCAGACTGAGCTGCTGCTGGACCATCGAGTGGTCTTCGGTGAGCTGGCTCAGCAGTCCGCTGCGCAACAGGTAGAGGCGGCTGTCGCCCAGGTGCGAATATATGGCCTTCTCCCGCAGGATCCAGACCGACACGATGGTGGAGCCCATTCCCGCGCAGTCCCTGCTTTGCTCCGCCTGACGGCAGACCCGCGAGTTGGCCATCCTGCAGGCCGTCTGGAGAACATTGTGCTCGAAAGGGATTCGCCGATCGTATCCGAAGGGCCAATTCATCCGAGGGTCGCCTCCAGTGGCGACCTCGACAAATTCATTGATGGTCTCCACCGTGATCTGCGAAGCCATATCGCCGGCGGCATGGCCTCCCATTCCGTCGGCCAGCAGGTAAAGATGCAGGTCTTCATTGACCAGGCAGGCGTCTTGATTGGTCTGGCGCCGTCTTCCCACATCCGATAAAGCCGCGCTGGTGATCAATGCTGATTTCCTTTCCCGAACGAACTGAACTTTACCTTACACCGGTGATTGCCTGGTGTGGAAGAAATCAGCCGCCAGTTGGCAGCCGAAGTCCAAAGTCCAAAGTCCAAAGTCCAAAGTCCAAAGTCTGCAGAAGGTACTATCTTCCTGCCAACTGCCAACTGCCAACTGCCAACTGCCAACTGCCAACTGAAACTTGCATTTTCGGCCACGACTCAGTACCTTCGTGCGCCTGTGAGACTCAAGGTCCAAGCGCCGACGCGTATCGACTTGGCAGGAGCGACGCTGGACATCCATCCGCTCTACATCTTCGAAGGCGGAGGCCTGACGCTCAACGCTGCCATCGACCTTTGCAGCCAGGTCGAGATCGAATCGCGCCCGGACGGGAAGATTCAGCTGCAGTCGCTGGATCAGGGAGTCTCCCAGGTCGCCGACTCGATCGATCAGCTGCAGGCTGAAGGAGAGCACTCCAAGCTGGCACTGCTGGTGAACATCCTGCGCTTTTACCGCCCCCGCGGCGGACTGACCGTGCGCACTCTCAGCCAGGTGCCCTCAGGGGCGGGGCTGGGCGGATCCTCCTCATTGCTGGTCTCTCTGAGCAGCGCCCTGGTGCAGTGGGAGAACCTGCCCTGCAGCAAGACCCGGATCATCGACTACGGAGCGGAAATCGAAGCCCGGTCCATCGGCATCCCGACCGGCAAGCAGGACTACTATCCGGCGGCTTTTGGCGGCATTTCGGCGCTCTGGTTTTCCGTCCGGGGCGTCCGCCGCGAGCCGCTGGCCCTTTCCGAGGGATTTGTCAGGAGCCTGCAGCAGCGCCTGATCCTGGGCTACAGCGGCGCCTCCCGCTTTTCGGGCGCCAGCAACTGGAGCGTCCTCAAGAGCTACGTCGAGCAACGCGGCGCCACCCGGGAGTGCATGCAGTCCATCCTGCGCACGGCTCGGCAGATGCGTGAGTGCCTGTTGGAGGAGGATATTTCCGCTTTGGCGGATTGCTTGAGGCAGGAGTGGAGCAATCGCCGCAAACTTGCTGCGGAGGTGAGCACCGAAAGACTGGAATCCCTTTTCGAGGCGGCGCGCTGCGCCGGGGCGGAGGCTTCCAAAGTCTGCGGCGCCGGCGCCGGCGGCTGCTTCATCAGTCTGGCGGCGCCGGGGCGGCGCGGGTCGGTTGAAGAGGCCATCACAGCCCAAGGCGGAAAAGTGCTCGACTACCGTTTCGCCGCCTCGGGAGTTCGCGTGGCTGAGTGAGGACATTCGCCCCGTACGGCGGGTTGCCTTGGTTTCGCCACTTGAGATTTTTTGCGATACTGCTTGGGAATGAGCCGTGAACTGGAAGTCTGCCCAGAATGCCAGTACACCTTGATCGAAAAGGCGACCTACTGCCCTCACTGCGGCTACCAGCTCACGGCGCCGGTCTGGAAAAAGGTGGCCGCCTGGTTCATCCTCATCCTCATCGTCTGGGGGCTGGTCAAGTGCCACATCCGGCTTTTTCAGGGTGGGCTGGAGGACTTCTTTGAAGAGAACGGTAGCCAGTTGTCAGTTGTCGGCATTCAGTTGTCAGTTCAGAAAGGAGACCGGGAACCGGCGGGAAGGGAATTGGAGGTGCGGACTGTGAACCGCAAACTTCCTCGGAGCCTGTAGCCTGAAGCCATGGCCTCTGCAGCCTATCAACACGGCGGCATTCGCTTTCGAGTGGCCCAAAGAAGCGATCAGGGGTTGGTGCGCAACAATAATGAGGACGCCCTGATCGCCTCCCCTGAGCAAGGCCTTTTTGGAGTCTGCGACGGGATGGGCGGGCATGCTGCGGGCGAAATCGCCAGTACCTTGGCATCGTCAGCTCTCAGAGAACAGGTCTCCAGCTGCCGGGCGAACCCAGGCGAAGCCCTGCGTGAAGGAATCGAACTGGCCAACAACCGCATTTTCGAAGAACAGGCCCAAAACCCTCTTTACCGCGGCATGGGAACCACTGTTTCCGCCCTCTGGCTCTCTCCCCGAGGCGAGTCGGACTGCTGGGTGGTTCACGTCGGCGACAGCCGCATCTACCGCAAGAACGCCTCGGGGCTCAGCCAGATCACCATAGACCACTCGCCGGTCTATCGGCTCTATCAACAGGGTCATCTCAGCAAGGACCAGATGCGCCGCCATCCCCACAAGAATCTGCTCGACCGCTCGCTGGGCGTCATGCCCATGGTTGAACCCGATGTCTTTGAAACCCAAGCCGCCTCCGGCGATGTCTTTCTGGTCTGCAGCGATGGGTTGACCGACGAACTGACCGACCGGGAAATCCGGGAAATCCTTTCCGAGAATCCTTTGGAAGAAGCGGCCGCCCAACTAGTGGCCCAGGCCAAAGCCACCGGAGGCCGCGACAATATCAGCCTCATCCTCATCCAGATCCTGGAAACGGGCTGAGGGGAGAGGGAAGGCAGTTCGCGGTTCGCAGCCCAGATCCTATTGACGGCTGGTTTGGTTATCCCACTGCGAACTGCAAACTGAGCACTACGGATTATCCCCCGCTTTTGACAACCTCCATGATGAGCGATTCCACCTTGGCCCAAACCTCGGGGTCTCGGTCCATCTTGGCGTGCGCGCTTCGGAAGAGCTTCTTGTGCCAAGGGATGCCTGTGAGGTCGATCTTCTTTCCCTTGTAGTCGAAGCGAAAGTTCCCGATGATGGTGGTCTTTGCCGGATCCTGGGGACGGATTCGGGGTTCGCCCCGGATGATGAGCCCATTTTTCTGAAAAAGGTTGGCCGCTCGGCGGACGTTGGAGGGAATCACGGCATCGCCTAGTCCCACGCTGTCGATCTGCACGGTCAGCAGCACAGGGATCTGGCGCTTTTGCAATTGGCGGGCCAGCTTGACCACGGCAGCGCCCCCGAAGCTTTGGCCGTAGAGGATGATCTGGGCAGATTGTCTTTCCTGGCTGCTCAGCCTGCTGTCGCCATCGCGGTCCAAGGCCTTGTCAATGAGCTGCAAAGCCAGTTCACGCTTGGTGTTCTCCACCGTTTCGACCGCTGCCGGCAGGGGCATGGCGCGCAGCTTGAGGGCCAGCTTGCGGACGCCGTTCTTGTGGTTGTCCCAGGCCTCCCGTCCGCCCATGAATCCCAGCACCAGAAACTGCCGGTCGGGCAAGGGCGTAGCTGTGCTGAAGTGGCGGTAGCGCTGCCCGGTGGAAAAAAGGCAGCCGCTGAGCAGTACCAGCACCAGGCTAAGCATCAAAGCCAGGGTTGCGCAGCGTTTCGACATTCCTTCTCCAATATAGCCAGGTTTCGCGCAAAGCCGCAAAGTCCGCAAGGCTCTCCCGTTGCGTCCTTTGCGTCCTTTGCGTCTTGGCGCGAAACCTCACGAATTGATCCTGACGCCCCGAATTGGCTATCCTCTTCTTTTTGTTTCCAGGTGCCAGCGAAAAGGCCAAAGTGCAAGCACAGTCTGAAATCAGCCTCACAGTCAACGGAAAGCAATTCAAACGAATGGTCGAACCGCGCTTGCTGCTGAGCGACTTTGTACGCCACGAGTTGGGGCTGACCGGCACTCACGTGGGCTGTGAGCACGGCGTGTGCGGCGCCTGCACGGTCTTGCTGGACGGCCAGGCGGTGCGCTCCTGCCTTGTTTTTGCCGTCCAGGCCGACGGACGCGAAGTACGGACGGTGGAGGGTCTGACCCCCGATGGAACCGCTCAGCTACACCCCTTGCAGGCCGCTTTCCGGGAGGCTCACGGCCTGCAGTGCGGATTTTGCACGCCCGGCATCCTGATGACCTTGATCCCCTTCCTGGAAGAGAAACCCTATCCCAGCGACGTGCAGATTCGCGAGGCTCTGTCGGGGAATCTGTGCCGTTGTACGGGCTATCTGAAAATCGTGGAGGCGGTGCGGAGTTTCGTGCAAAGCCGCCAAGAGGCCAAGAAGGCGGCTTCATAAGCCTTGGCGATCTTTGCGTCTTGGCGCGAAACATTCAGGGAGGAAGATGGAAACCCGCTACATCGGCAAGCCCTTGCGGCGCAACGAGGACGATCGGCTGCAGCGCGGC